>CAZXIP010000148.1:2927-5284 GCA_964640755.1 uncultured Smithella sp.
GGGAACGACAATCAGATGTCGCCCGAGGAACCCAGGGTTCTTCAAAGAAGCGGCACGGTTGCCGGCGGCAGACCGTTTGTCGTAACAGACAAGGATGTCTATACTTACGGTGAAAGAATAAAAGTGTATTATTACAATGCCCCGGGTTATTCCAGAGACTGGATATGTGTTGTTCGGGCGGGGTCGTCCCGGACGGCGGCGGGAAACTATAAATATATTCCCAGGGGAGGGCGGGGCGTTCTGAGTTTCAAGTCTCCGCGCCCGGGTAAACACGAGGCCCGTGCCTACTACAGCTATAGCCCTTTTGAATATGCGATATCAGCCCGTCACAGCTTTACAGTGGTGAACCGCCCGTTTGAGTAACAGAGAGACGATGCAGGGCCTAAGACCTTATCAAAGATGGATATTCCTAATGGTTAGCCGTGAATCCTGAAATTTATTCATTGAAAATCCTGTTATATTAAAAAAGTCCGTTAAAATATATCTGATCACAGGGTTCATCATAGCCCTCCTGGTTGTTTTTCTAAAATTTTCTTGACTTAAGTTGTCTGTTTGGTCATATAGAGCGACATTTTGTGGGTGTAAATTTTTTTAACTGGAGTGAAAATGATGGCGATTAGCAGGAAGTGGTTGCTGGCAATTTTGGCCATGACAATGGCGGTTATGTTTATATTACCCGGTGTGGTCTGGGGAGGATTGTGGATGGGGGTGCAGGGTGGTCCGCGCTATATCCCCAATGCAGACATGGTGCAAAGGACCAGCTGGAACTTTGAGAAGACTTACGAGGAAGTTAAGTTTGATGTCAACGTTACAGGCGGCTTGACAGTCGGTTATGATTTTATCAATCAAGGGTTCCTGGGACGGGACTGGCCGTTCTGGATGAAATATTTTGGTATGATGCTGGATCTAACTTACGAAAACCTGAGTTTCGATCAACAGGTTGTGATGATGAGAGAGCAGAGAAATAATGACACACGCCCTGATGAGCGTAAAGAATATCTTACCTACATACCAGGCGGCAGCAGTAGTATGGTTGTTTTTTCTCCTATGATCTCCTTGAAATATGGATTCCTTCCTAACGCGGAGAATCCATTTGGTCGCTTGCAGCCTTACGTGGGAGTGGGACCGGGTTTTGTCATCAGCAACCCGGAAATCAATGGATGGACTACCGAGGAAAAAAATAAATTCGACGTAGCTCTGGTGGTGGAAACCGGACTCCGTTACATGATATTTCGGAATGTTTCTCTGGATGCGGCATTCCGCTATCGCACAATTTTTACCAAATTCGGCAATAGTTATTACGCACCGGGTGTGTCCGGAGTGATCGACATGGATTGGAACCCTCACTTGTTCAATGCTGTTTTCCGTTTGTCTTATCATTTTTAGGATGGAGGATATTGAACGGAAAACTGCGTGTATAAGCCTTTGCGGATGTAAAAGAATTTATTCATATCGCCATCCTTGCTCCAGTAGAGGAATAGAATTTGTAATCTGAAAAGAAATTTGTATGGTTGATACAATTTTACGGACATTTTTTTCAGATTGTCCGGGGGGCATGGTTCCGCGGTCTGAATATTCATGTTGTTGATCAGTCAAAATTACATTGACACGTCTCCCTATTCTTCGTATATTAAAAAAACATTAATGAAATCAAATGAAAACAGCCGTTGAGACTCTTCATCAAAAAGCGGCTGCAAGGACAACATGACAAAAAATGTTAACAAAAGAGAAGGCAGCATACTCCAGAAGCCCCGGATGCGCAAGAAGGCGGAACTCTTGCTGAAGGAAAGCGAGGAGCTGTACCATTTGCTGGCCGACCATATGAAAGATCAGGTGTGGCTTTTTGATCTGAATTTGAATATCAAATACATCAGTCCCTCCGTGGAAAAGTTAACCGGATACAGTTTAGACGAACTCAGGAATATTACGCTTAAAAAACTTATGACGAAAACATATTTTGACAAAGCGATGAAATTCTTTTCTGCAGAGATGTCGAAAGCGCTGGTCGAACCTGCCGATTATATTTTAAAGCGATCCCTGGAACTCGAATTGTGCTGCAGGGATGGCCGCATGATATGGACAGAGAACGCCTTTAGCTTTATCCGGGATGAAAACGGGAAGCCTGTCTCCATTCTCTGTGAGGGGCGTGACATCACCGATCGCAGGCGGGCGGAGAAGGCGCTCCGGGAGAGTGAGGCGCGGCACAGGCGAAACGAAGAACGTTACCGGAATATCCTGGACAACATGGAAGAAGCCTACTACGAGGTTGACCTGAAGGGGGACTTGACGTTTTTCAATGCCACGGCAATGACCAATCTCGGTTATTCCAATGATGAGATGATGGGCATGAACTTCCG
>CAZXIP010000149.1:0-5247 GCA_964640755.1 uncultured Smithella sp.
ATGGCAAACGTTATGTTCATTCTGTACTGGCCTTCAACACGCATGTCATCGTACGGCGTATTTTTCCCCGTCTTGTAATTGTCTAACACTTTTTGCCAGTGACCATTCATCTCGTTGTCGTAAACGGCGACAAAATCCCGGATGTCCTGGGGCGTCAGATCCGATGTCCGCACAATCGCGTCGTTAGCATCGTATTTCGACCATTCCCTTGTGAGGATTTCCAGGTCATACTTATCTATTTTTTCGCAAAGTGTTGTCCCGGGAAAAGGCGCCAGATAATGGTAGCCGAACAGAATTTTCAGCGATTCGGCAAAGGCACCCGTCTGACGGAGAGTTTCTTTCGACTCGCCCGGCAGGCCCACCATGAAAGAAGCATGGGCCAACATGCCTGATTGTTTACACATTCTGATGGCCTCTGTCGCCTGCTCCAGCCTGATGCCTTTCCTAACTCTTTTGAGCATTTCCGGAGAACCCGATTCCACACCAAAACTGATGCTGTCGCAGCCCGCAGCCGCCATGGCGTCAAACATTTCCTGATTCACGGTATCCACACGGGCAAAAGCACTCCAGGCAAGCTTCAGGTTTCGTTCTTTCATCCCGCTGCATATTTCTTTTACCCGTTTTGTATCCGAAGCAAAAAGATCATCGGCAATATTGATGCGGTCAAATCCCAAACCGGCAATCTGCTCCATTTCGTCGAGAACCAAACCCGTACTACGGCGGCGCACTTTCGATCCGACCATTTTCCTGCCCAGGCAAAAAATACAGCCATGAGGACAACCCCGGCCGGTAATCATGCTGGCCGGATAACCTAATGCCCTGTAGCGTGAGATGGGCAGCAGCCTTCGCGCAGGCTGCGGGATGCGATCAACATCCATGATGAAGTCCCGTTTACCGTTGTTGATGATTTCATCACCAATCCTGTAAGCAATTCCCTGGATGCTTTTCCATTTATTCTTCTGCCGGATAAGCGGGGCAAATTCAACAATCGTATCATCCGCCTCGCCGATAAAGATCAAATCGATTTCCGGATAGGTTCGCAGCGTCTCCTCCACGGTAAATGACACATGCGGTCCGCCCATCATCGTGAGAATGTCCGGATCGATGCTTTTTACATCCTGCAAAATCCGCTGCGCATCGTAAAAATTCATGGTGACCGAACCGGCGCCCACGGCATCCGGCTGAAAGTCGGCCAGCTGCCGGGCCAGCTTCTCTTTTGAATAGCAGGAAATGATATAGTCAAAAACGCGCACTTCACATCCGGCCGCTTCAAAGGCCGCGGCGACATACGATATGCCCAGCGGGGGCGATGGAAATTCTTCGAGAGGATAAGGGGCGGCAATAATCGCGACGCGCATGTTCAATCTCCTTTGCGCGGGAACAGGATAGATCGAATCCATCCGAACAGTGAATTTTTTTCCCGCATGATCCGTTCAACCGTATCAAAATACTCGTTCAGCTTTTTTGGATCTGACATCCATTGCGATCTGGATCTGATCGGCTTATCCGGATCCAGGTACTTCATGACGGAAGCGGGATTGCCTGCCGCAATGGCGTTGGCCGGAATATCCTTCACGACAATGGAACCCGCGCCAATAATGGCATTCTCACCGATATGAACACCTTTGCAGATCATGGCGCTGTCTCCGATCCACACATTGTTGGCAATAACAATTTCTTCTGTTTTGCCGATGGATACGCTGCGGTCATATATGTCATGCCAATCCGCATCGGTAATACAGACATTCTGTGCCATCATGCAGTCATCACCGATGGAGATGGCGGTGGCGGACTGGATTCTTGTGCCCGGACAAATCAGGCAGTGCCGGCCGATGTCAATTTTTCCCGACTTGCCATCCGCCATCCAGGCTGTGATTCGAATCCTTTTTTCCAGCGTGGCGATCAACGTTGTGTAGTCTCCGATTGAGACAGGCCAACCGTTTATTTCCACACCCCAGGGCTTCATGAAAACCAGGTTCTGGCCATAATATTCACATTGCGGCGCCAGAAAATGGTTGGCATACCATCTCTCAAATTTAAAGCTCAGCTTCTTAATGTAATAGGGACGATGATCCTTCTGCACGTCGTAACTCTTTTCAAAATAATTTAAAGGACAGCGTAATCCCGCTATTGCGGGACGAGCTTTAATTCTCCGCAGCTGGCTGCGATATAATGCCTCTCATTTCAAACCTCGACAGCTTGCTGCGAGATGGTTGATTCGAAAAATTAACCGTCGGGGAAATGCGGTAAGATTTTGAGAGAAATTATTGCCGTTCCTGCCAGTAGCGATGATTAAATATTTTCGCGGCAGGCGTCATGCCGTTGACGGCATCCCAGGCCAGCAGAACTGCCGCCGCCGTCCAGCCGGTTTTTTCTTCCGGCCAGATCACGCTGTCGGGGAATGTCACGCCCATCCAGTAGGATCCGTCGGAATAGCGCTTGTCGCCAAGCCAGCTGAAAATGGTTTTTGCGCGGGTCAAATCATCAATGCCGGCCAGCGTCAGGATAAACTCCGATGTTTCGGCCATCGTGACCCAGGGGCGGTCGCTCACGCAACGGACTCCCCAATCGGGCACCACAAATTTGTCCCAGAGGTGATCGATACGTTTTTTCGCTTCGTCGCCGCTGATGGCTCCGCACAGGATCGGGTAGTACCAGTCCATCGAAAAACGGGATTTAATCATATTGAAAAGATCAGGCCGGTTGCGAATCGTCTCTCCCAAAAGCTCTTTTGCCTTTTGCCAGCTGGGCCGCTTGACCCCCAGCACTTCGGCAATAGCCAGTGCGCACTTGATGCTCATGTAAATCGAACTGCATCCTGTCAAAAGGGCCATTTTGTCTATAACACCGTCTTTGTTCCTGGCCCAGTAAATCTCGCCTTCCGGCGCCTGCATGTTGACTGCATACTGAATCCCGCGCGATACCGAGGGCCACATGGTTTTGAGAAAATCCAAATTGCCCGTAATCAGATAATGATGATAAACGCCTACGGCGATATAGGCGGCAAAGTTGGTCTCTTTTGTCGCATTGATGATCACCCCGTCTTTGGAATCGGACCACCAGCTGCCGTCGGGCAACTGTGTTTTGATCAGCCACTGATAAGCACGTTCGGCCTGACTGAAATATCCGGCGGTGCTCAAACCCATGGCGCTTTCGATATGATCCCAGGGATCCGTTTTGCCGCCTTGCGACCACGGAATCTCGCCATTTTCTTTTTGCAGGGTGACGATAAAATCGGCGACTTTTTCCAGCTCAACGGGTTTTATTGCTTCACTTAACGATGCATTCAATTTCATAATCTCACCCTTTTTTCAGATAAAACACAATGCTTTTGCCGATGAGCGGATTCAGCGTTTCCTCAAGAAACCGCACTCCTTTTGGCTTGCAAAACATATCCCAGACCAGAAATTTGTGATAGAGCTTCACTAACATATGTTCTTCATTTTTAATGCCAACCATGCATTTCAGCCACCAGTAAGGCGCGTGCAGCGCGTGTTTGTAATTAATCTTCCAGCACTGCATCCCGTGGCCGGCAAGCATTTTCTGAAGCTTTTTCTTTTTATAAATGCGGATGTGTCCGCCTTCGTCGCTGGAATACGCGGAAGAAATCAGCCAGCAGATGCGTTCCGAAAAATATCGCGGTACGCTCACAACCATCGTTCCGTTCGATTTGAGTACGCGGACTAATTCCTTTAACGCGGCGTCGTGCTCCGGGATGTGCTCCAGAACTTCCGAACAAATAACACAGTCAAAGAACTCATCGGCAAAAGGCAGCCGCGTTACGTCAGCACATGTTACGGAAAAATCATCGGAAGCGGCATCCGGCATTTCTTTGACGGCCTTGATGGCGTTCTCCACATCGGATGGATTCCGGTCGATTCCGAATATTTTCAAACCGGGCAGTTTAGCCAGGGCACGCAAATGCCTGCCGCTGCCGCATCCGGCATCCAGTACCGCATCCCCGGGCTTTAGCCTCAGTTCATGAAGATCGACGGTAACCATGAATTGCCTCGCGATAAACTTCTGCCACTTCCTGGGCGGCTTTTTTCCAGCTGAAAACCGAGTTAACGCGAGCAAGTCCCGCCTGCGCGTATTTCTTTCTCTCTTCCGGGGACTGCAATAAACGCTCAATCGCATTCACCAGCGCTTTCGCGTCAGCAGGAGGAACGATAATACCCGCATCGCCCACAACCTCGGGCAGAGCGCCTCCGGAGGTGGAAATCAGCGGCACGCCGCAGGCCATCGCTTCAGCTGCGGGAATGCCGAATCCTTCATAAAGTGACGGGACGACGGCAATCGTCGATTTTGCATAATAATCGGCAAATTCCTCATTGTCAATACGTCCGGTGAAGCGAACGATGTCCGATACTCCCAGTTTGGCCACCAGATTTTCAATGATGCCGTCCTTTTTGGGTTGACCGATAACAGTCAGCCTGACCGGCTGCTTTTTCCGAATCTCCGCCACGGCCTCCAGAAGAAAATTGAGGCCCTTTAACGGCGTGTCCGCGCTGTTGGTCACAATGAGCGAGTTCTCCGGCCTCGGGCCGTTTTGTTTGGGGTAAAAAAATTCGTTGTTGATACCGTTGTGCACGACCCGGAATTTGTTTTCATCCAGTGCAAACTCCTTGGCGATGTCTTTTTTGGTAAATTCCGACACCGTGATAATGTGAGAAAATTTCCGTGCCACCTTCAGCTGCATATTGATAAACGAGTACCAGCGGTATACACGGAATTTCTGACGGATCGTTTTGGCCACCTTGTAATCCTCCTGCCTGTCCACCGTGATGGGATGGTGGATCGTGGGGAGGGTTGGCATGACCTTTTGCGCAAGCCTTCCGATTCCATAGGAAAGGCACTGATTATCATGAACAATGTCGTAATCCCTGCTGTGCTTCTTCAGGTATGAATAAACACGTTCGCCAAATGTGAACGGCTCCGGGAAACTGCCCGTGCAGACATTGAGAAACTCATACATGTTCAGCGGGGTTGCGAGATCGCTTATTTTTCCAGGACGAAAAAGATGATCCGGATGATAAAGATCGAGATTGGGCATTTTAATCAGTCGGACATTTTCATCCAGATGGGGATAGGGAGGACCGGAAATAACATCGACCCGATGTCCCTCATCGGCCAGCGCCTTGCTTAAATGCTTGATGTAAACACCCTGCCCGCCGCAGGTCGGATTCCCCCGATACGTCAGCAGGCAGATATTCAAAGGACCTGAACCGAAACGTCTTTTCACGCACG
>CAZXIP010000150.1:0-5231 GCA_964640755.1 uncultured Smithella sp.
TGATTGACGAAGAATCGATCGAAGCTCCGCAGATGCCGATGCCGGAAATGCATCATGACACCCGCAAGACAAATTTTGCGGAAGTGGAACTGGGCTTCAGCCGTGAAGATGCCATAAAAGAAGCCTGCCGCTGCCTGCGTTGCGACGCGTCCGTCTAACAAAGCAGCCGGAAAAAACAATTGTAAAAGAGGTTTGCCCGTTTGGGCAAACCTCTTTTTTTGTGTCGCGTTTCAGAATTTGATAAGAGGGCGGCAATCCGTTCACCCTTTTGCACATCTTGCCCAGCAGGCGAGCCGGGACCTAGAGAGATCCCATTGCAATAAGCTCCTTCACATTGATGTGCCTCGACTCATCGACGGTCAAACCTTCGTGAATCAGCTCCAGCACGCGCGGTTTCTCCTCGGGAAACTTGTAGCCTTCGTAATCCATGTGAAAAAGCATGCCGCCGTTGCGGCCGGTCCAGGCATTCATATTGTGGTCAAAACAGACCCGTCCGGTCACATTAAGCTTTTCAATCATCAACTTTAATTCTTCGAGCCTTTCATGAGGCGATGAGATATTGAACCGTCCCTGCTCGTAATCTTCGAAAAGCTCCGTCCCCTGCCGCGGTACCAGGGGACGTGAACGGATATAATGGGGGTTGATCTCATTTAAAACGCGTGCCGTATTTTCCGCGTGCTGCCGCCAGCGCTCCCTGCCTCCGAGATCCGGCATCCAGTACTCAGAAAGCTGAAAACCGGCAGCCATGGCCTTTTTCCCGCCATCAATCTGCTCAGCACTGGTCACTCCCTTGTGGATAATTTTCAAAATTTCATCATCACCCGTCTCCAGTCCGACATGGATGCGGTCAAGGCCTGCTTCCCGGATGGCCTTCAATTCTTCCGGTTTTCTTTGTGCCAGTGTCTTGGAACGGGTATAAGACGTTACCCTGTTTACACCCGGCAGTGTTTTGCGCAGATGCCGCAGAACCTCGATGAATTCGGCCGGCCTCATAATCATACTGTTGGCATCCTGAAGGAACACCGTTTTGCCGCCGTTATAGAGCCAGCTAAACACATTGGAAAAACAATAATTATCATTAAGAAACGGATCGACGCTCAAGAGAGCCTGGTAAACATCCCGATTCAGACGCCCTTCCTGACCGAGTTTCAATGAGACTTCCCGGATTTCATCCACCATGGCTTTTACGGTGTCAATATCAGCTTTTATGTCTTCTACCGGACGATAGACGAACTTGTGACCCTTGTACATTTCGCAAAACGTGCATTTATTCCAGGGACAATTTTCAGTTACCCTTAATAAAAGCGATGCGCTCCCTCCTTCACTCGGCGGTCGGTACACCCCTACAGCAAATGATAATTTGCTTATCTTTTCAACATGGTGGCGATATAATTCATTCCTGGCTGCTGCTGCCATAAACACACCTCTTTCTTTAATGATCATTAATATAATACGTTTTTACTTTTTGACAACATGCATCCCGCCAAATAATGTTTCCTGTCATGAACGGTCAGTTTATGGAACCGGATATGTCGCTGGATAACAGTAATTTCCCCCTGATGATTACGGTGAATATGTCTCTGATATTCTACAAAAAAAACTTGTCAAATAAATGAATATGTTCTTGTCAAGAATGAATACTTTATGTATAAGGCGCAGACTATTTATTGCTTTTTCGACACGATAAAAAGACAACTTGCATTAACAAGCGAATGTTTTCTTTAAAGTGTCACCAAAAATACATTTTGCCTTTCATAAAAGGCAAGGGAGGAATTTAAAATATGGCAAATGAGAATTTGGAAACTAAAAGATGGGGGATCGCCGCAGCCGCTGTTGTCATTCAGCTCTGCCTCGGCACCGTGTACGCATGGTCTGTTTTTAAAATGCCTTTGATGAACATGCACGGATGGGATGGAAAGACAGTTCAGTACACATTTATGCTTTTAATGCTCATCATTGGTTTGTCGGCGGCTTTTGGCGGCACATTGGTTGATAAGAAAGGCCCCCGTTTTGTGGCCACCATTGGTGGTATCCTATTCGGTATAGGCACTTTGATCGCCGGTTATGCCGATTCCGTAGGCAGCATCGCCCTCTTATATCTTGGTTTCGGTATCATCGCCGCGCTGGGCAACGGGTTCGGTTACGTTACGCCCATCGCTACATTGATCCGCTGGTTTCCGGATAAACGCGGCCTCGTCACCGGTCTTGCGGTTATGGGTTTCGGTGCCGGTGCTTTTTTCATGGGCAAAATCGCTCCGGCAATGATTGCCGCTTTCAAAGAAGTTGACGCGGCCGGCAAAGTGATCTCTTCTGGCGTTGCCATGACCTGGTACATCTGGGGGGTTATCTTCCTGATCCTCGTCACAGGCGCCGCGCAGTTATTCAAAGATCCTCCCAAGGGGTGGTTACCAGCCGGTTTCAAACCCTCCACTACAACCGTTTCTGCAGCTAATTCGTTCCAGTTCGGCGAAGCCGTAAAGAGACCTCAGTGGTGGATGCTCTGGGCCATGCTGTGCCTTAATGTTTCAGCCGGGTTAGGTCTTATTTCCCAGCATTCACCGCTTGCCCAGGATGTTTATAAGAAAACCATGGGGCTCGTCGGTGATTTAACGCCTGAACAGATTGCCATTGTTGCTGCCGCCGGCGGAACTGTCGTGGCCGTCGCCGCCATCTTCAACGGTCTGGGAAGACTCTTCTGGGCCAAGATTTCCGACAACATCGGCCGCAGAATGGTATTCATGATCATGTTCGCAACGCAGGCAGTCATTTATCTACTGGTGGCCATGGGTTATATTTCCAACTACTATCTGTTCATCGTTGTTTCATGCTATCTCTTGGCCTGCTACGGCGGCGGATTTGCCACCATGCCTGCCTTTGCCGCCGACGCTTTCGGCCCGGCATACATCGGCAAGGTCTATGGCTTCATGCTGACTGCATGGAGCGCAGCAGGCATCATAGGTCCGTTTGTGTTCGAAGCCTTTAAGCCACAGGCACTTTACATCGCTGCCGGACTGCTGGTTGTCGGTTTCTTCATCGCAATGGTTTACAAAGCGCCAAAGGGTAAAGACGCATAACTATCGAAGCAGCTCAAATCTGAAGCCCCTCTTCGGTTTTGTCTTCGAAGGGGGGCTTTTTCTTTGCCATGATCCCGCATTTTCATCCTGAAACATCCATTTGGTCACAAAACTGCCAGTCATAAAGTTATTGACAGTACAACGCCTGTATAGTATTTAATCACCGATAAAATACTTAAGGAGGAACAATCTCATGGCACGATGGAAATATAAGACAAGCATCATCGATCTGGACCGTCTGATCCCACCCGAAGCCATCTCCTGCAACGATTCAGGAACCTGCGTCATCGACGGCATACCCGGCACCCAGGATCAATTCAAGGGCATTCTGGACAAAGAAGGGGAAAGTGAGTGGGAATTGATCCAATGCCAGCCCCATGGCGAAAAACTTCTTTGCATCTGGAAGAAAAAAGTCGCAGAGGCCTTCGCAAGTTAGAACACAATCTGATAATATATTTGTATCAACACGCATCTGTTTTTCTCAGGTTTGTGAGATATAAGCAACAACTCTGATGCGTTTTCATGCGATTATATTCTGATAAAATGATGGAAAGTCGGTCCTTTGGGATTGGACGCTTTTCATCAATAAATATGAATGGAGGTACTGTTTTATGGCTTTTAATCCCCCTGCAAAAATGGTCGCTCTCGTTGGCAATGCGGGAGTCGGCAAGGCTAAACTTTCAATCTTCAACCTGCTTCTTCGCGGATTCATGGCCGGTGCATACATCGCCATAGGTGCGGCACTGTGCACTGTGTGCTCGACCGGTGCGGCGCCGATCCTTGGAGCCGGTGTTGCAAAAATGATCGGCGGCGCCGTATTCCCCGTCGGCCTGATTGCCATCGTTTTGACCGGTATGGAACTTTTTACCGGAGACTGCATGATCGTCCCCATGGCCGCCATGATGAAAAAGGTCACGTGGGGCGCTGTCATGAGAAACTGGGTGTGGGTCTATCTTGGCAACTTAGTCGGTTCACTGGCTTACGCGTATGTCATGGTGATTGGTCCCTTTGTGGACGGAACGGCAGGAGGCATGGTCGTAAATGCGTTCGGCATGACCGCCATCAATATTTCGGTGGGCAAGATTCTGACTTACAAGGCAGTGGGAACTGCGGGTCTCTGGTCCTGTTTCATCAAAGCCATCGGTTGTAACTTCCTGGTCAACATCGCCATCCTTCTGGCCATTACGGCAGACGACGTTATCGGAAAGTTTTTCGGCATCTGGTTCCCGATCATGGCCTTCGTCGCAACCGGATTTGAACACTGCGTAGCCAATATGTATTTTCTTCCCGCCGGAAAGTTTCTGACCGACTGGTACCCTGCCGTGATCGAGAAAAGCGCAAATGCCCTTTTGATCAGCAACGGCGGCATTTCATGGGCCGATATCTGGATCTGGAATCTTATTCCCGCCACACTGGGAAATATCTTCGGCGGTTTCCTCTTCATCGGGGTTGCATACTTTCTGATGTTCAGAAACGACCTTCCCAAGGATTAGGGGTCAGGAATGTCCGTATTCGCCTGGGTAACTTTTGCCATCTGTGCCGTGGCGGTGGCCCTGCATTATAATGCAACAGGCAACGAACGTTTTTTGTGGTTTGCCATCCCGGGTTTGATTATGCTGCTGGTGATTCCCATGACTCTTGCGTGGATGAGCCGCAGAAGCCTTGCACAGGCTAACGAGGAGTCCTACAAAAATGCGCGCCCCTGCAAACCGGGAAAAATCACGCAGGCGATGATCGGCAATGCCGTGCGCATATCCGGTGCGGTAGAAAAGATCGGTTTCAGATGGCTGAACAGACCGCACTTTCACATTAAAGACGAGACGGGAGAAATAAGAGTCATCATGTTCACAGCCCCTTCGAATCAGGTGGTCGTCGGGGACAAGGTAGAAGCAGTCGGGATTGTGATGAAATATCCGCTATCGAAAGAGCGGATAGCCATATCAGCCGTCAGCGTCAAAAGAATTTAACATTGAGGAGAAAATCATGGACGGAAGAGAAGCAAGATTGGTATTCGGGTTTCTTTTATTGGGACTCGCTCCTATCCTGGCCACGGCGGCAGGTGCAGGCGCAGGAATAATTGTTTTCGCAGCAGGCCTGCTGGCCGGAGCATCTGCTGTTGCCTGACAATGAAACAATCGGGAGGCGAAAGTGAGGTCA
>CAZXIP010000151.1:0-5205 GCA_964640755.1 uncultured Smithella sp.
TTTATTTTTGTCCCCGCCTTTGTGCTGCGCGAGGGGAAAAAACGAAAGGGCGGGACTCGTCCATTGTCCAAAACAGTCAATGAAAAGAAGACAGGCAAAATTAAAAAATCATAAAAATCTGTGATCTTAGCTGAGCTTATCAACAGTTTTTGTTTCAAAACACCGTCTTGAGCATTACGGTTGACGGGATTTTAGAATTATGCGATTCTTCATGACAAAAAGCTAATCAAATTCAGCCGTAGTAAATAGTGGAGAAGTGTGCCGGATGATGCCGGGAGTATACAAGAAACAGCCATTTGCTACAATGAACGAGTGTTATCTAATGCAGTCATTCGCACTTTAAGGTTTTCATGGGGAGGATAGGATGGAAGCCATTATTCCAGCGGACATCAATCGCTTGTTCCATGAGCATGGTACAGAGTTTATTCTGGAAACGGGTGAAGTGTTGTTTCATCAGGGCGAAACAAGCGATGCAGTGTACTACGTCCTCAGCGGCAGTCTGGCGGTTTATGCAACGGACAGCAACAACACTCCGACTTTACTGAATTGCGTTGAGGCCGGTCATTTGGTTGGTGAATTGGGTGCCATCACCCAAAATCCACGCTCGGCCACTCTGACGGCCACCTCGCGGGTCGTCCTGTCGCGTATCCCCACACCGCAATTTCGGGCCTTGTTAAGCGATGCTTTATCGTTGGTAGAAACCATGGTTTCCAGCACGCGGGGGAATCTGATCTCCGCAGACACGGCAAGGATTCATCTGGGGAGCACCTACCAGCAGGCACAAAAACGCGTTAGCACACTTGGGGAAGAAAAAGAACAGTTACAGGAACTATTGCGTTTACGCGAAGAGCTTGAGTCCATGGTGATGCATGACTTGCGCAATCCGCTGAACACGGTGGTCATGGTTCTCAGCCTGCTGGAGCCCCTGAAGAACGAGGTCAAGGATCCTGAACAATTCATGCTTTTCATGCGCATGGCAAAGACAGCCACACAAAACATGACGAAGTTGATTTCGATGCTGCTTGATATTGCTCGATTGGAAGCCGGCAAAATGATATTGAACATCAGTGAATTTGATCTTGCGGTCATGCTCAAGGAGTTGATCGCGATGCAACAAATGCAGGTGATGTCCAAGTCGATTGAGATTGTTATCCAAGCACCACCAACTCTGATGGTGAAAGCCGATCATGATTTGCTGTGGCGAATCGTGGTAAATTTGCTGGATAATGCAATTAAATATGCGCCGGAAAAAAGCAAGATTGAAGTCACGGCTTGTTCCATCGATAGCCAAACCGTGCGTATCAGCGTCACTGATGCCGGACCGGGGATTCCACCTGCCGACCGTATGCGAATTTTCGAGAAATTCACGCGGGTAAATGATGCAGAACACATGGCGCGCAAAGGCACCGGTCTGGGACTGACATTCTGCCGTATGGCGGTGGATGCTCACGGAGGCTCTATCTGGGTAGATGCCGGACCTTTGGGTGCGGGATGTTCTATACACGTTGAACTGCCCCGAGGGTAAGCATCTGGTGCTATTCCGTGGTTGTAATTCTGTGTAACCCTGTAACCCTGAGGATACAGCACTGATATCAAAATCACCAGGTCACAATTTCGATATCACATCACATTCTTCCTTGTTGAATTGTAAATAAGGAGGATTCCTGTCGTCCTTACTATGTTATATGCGGGACTACCGAACCGTGATTTCCACCCGGCGGTTTTTCGGTTCGGGCGTATTATCCGGTGTAACGACGAGAAGATCTTTTTCGCCATGGGAGGAGATTGTCAGATCATGCACCTCGAGGCCGGCCTTCTTGATGATTTCTGCAACCGCCTGCGCCCGTTCAAGTCCAAGTTTCTCGTTGGCGTCGCTGTCCCCTGCGGTATCGGTGTGGCCGATCACCGACACATCGGGTGCTGGATGATTTTTGGTCTCATTCAGAATCGACGGAATCAAGGTCTGTGACTCCTTCGTAAGTAGTGTACCGCCGGCCTCATAGTAGAGCATGAAACTGACGGGAAGCGGCGGCTGTGCGGCGAGCGCCTTGCCGAAATCCCGGTTGATTCTTTTTTCATTCACTGCGTAAGGTTTACCTGCCGTATCGTCCAGGTCAACACCGGATCGGGATTGGTCCAGCAAGACCTCACCCTGCGTTCCCGTTACCGTTATCTTTCCTACGGATCCATCCGTATTGTCCATTAGAACGACGTAAGATTGAGGTGCGCAGCCCATCGTAAAGAGCAGGACGGCCCATAAAACAAATCCTCTTTTTAAATGAATAATCATAGCTAATCACCCCAGAATGATGGTTTGACTTTGACCAGGAAGCGGGTCCCGCGGACCCCGATGATGCCTGTCGGCGTCTTCATGGTTACGGATTGAGGCTTGAGTTTGGCAATTACCCCCGAAACCACCTGCAGGGAACCTTTAGAAATGCTTGTGCCGAATTTCAGATTACCTTTCCCCGGCGCATAGATGTAATCATCCACCATCAGTTCGGTATCCGGTCCCAAGGACATAACCGTATTGTCCTTGAAAGTGACGCCCATGGTCCCCTCGGACCAGGTTTTCAGCATGTTTCCCGCTTTGATCGGAGTACCAATCTGAGCATTGATCTGTTTTCCGGAATCAATCACTGCTGCTTTACCCGAGACCGTTTTGACAAAGCCGATGGTCTCTTGTGCCCATGTCGGTGATACAGCCATAAGCATCAGGATACATAACATGATGATGCGGATCATGGTCTTGCCTCCTCTAAGTCTTGCGCTTTTAAAACACATTCATAATATGTGATCCCGCGTGTCGCGGGTAAATGGCGCCCTTATTTGGCGTCCTTCTTTGTATTATTTTACCAGTTTTTTAGTCTGAAAACACCATGTTTATTTTTCCATAAGGACGATAGTGTCACCTTCCTCGCCTGCCCGTAGTCTCTCCAGATGTAGAAAAACGAGCGGGTCTTGCGGGTGCTCCCGTGCCAGTTTCTCAAAAGCATTCCTTGCGCCCTGGTTGCGTAGCCGCAATAATTCGAATGCTTGCTCGTAAGCTACGTCACGTTGGAGTTCTCGGCTGTTCTCCCCGGTTGCGGTGATCGGCTCGTAGACCATGAGGGATTTGGACTTTCCTTTCAGAACCAGGGATCCCACGGGCCGGACGACTGCTCCGGGGCAACCACAAATGGTTGCTTCGGACACGCAGATGAGAGTGCCCAGATGCTTATTTGCCGCTTCGAGTCGAGCCGCCGTATTGACCGCGTCGCCCAGTGCCCGATAGTCGATCATCGTCTTGCCGCCGAAATTTCCGACGATGACTTCGCCTGTGTGGATGCCGATACGGGTTTGTCCGAAGGCAATTCCCTTTGCATTGAGATCATCGGCGTAACGTTTTGCAAAAGCATGCATCTCCATGGCGCACGTAAACGCCCGCATCCGATGATCCGTCTGTATCACTGGTGCCGAGAACATGGTTGCCACGGCATCTCCGACAATCCGGTCAAGGGTCCCTCCGTTGCGAAAGGCAATGGTGATCATCTGATCGAGATAAACATTGAGGATTGAAACAGCCTCGGCCGGATCCATTTTTTCCATAAGATTCGTAAAATCGGTGAGATCTGTAAATACAAAACTGCACTCCCGCCGTACGCCTCCCAATTCCAGTTGGTCGGGGTTCTTGACAAGATACTCAACGCGGTTAGGTGATACGTAACGGGAGAACGCTTCCCGAACCCAGCGCTGACGCCGTTCACTCGTCCTATGGTGTACAATACTGCCCAAAATGAACGCGAGCAGGAGCGCCAGCGCGGGAGTGACTGGATCTAGTAACAGGCCGTAACGGGTGAAAGCGGTCAAGGCTCCCCACCCGGAGACGAAAAGAACCGCAGCGGTTATTCCGGTTGAAACCAGGGCCGGTACGGCAAGGGCGATAAATCCCAGGGTCAGGCCCCCAACGATGATCAGCAGGAACTCGACGGCCCTTGCCCAGGTCGGGCGTTTCAGATATTCTTTTGTAAAAATCTGTTCAAGAGTCTGGGCGTGGATTTCCACGCCGGGAATCACAGTCCCCCTGGGACTGAAGCGGAGATCCATAAGGCCCTGTGCCGAGGTTCCGACCAACAGAATATGGCCCTCCATCTGTTCCCGTGGCACCTCATCTGCAAGAACTTTCCAGGCCGGCAGATAACGACCCGGTACAGGCCGTGTGTAATGCACCCAGATTTCGCCCTCCGGGGTTGTTGGCACGGTAATCCCACCGATTCTGATCTCCTCAATGCCGGTTCCTTTCTGTACAGCGGTCTTTAAAATGTAATTGCTTTGTCCCTGGGCTACCCTCAGCGACTCGGCGGTGATAGATGGCGTCACCTGTTCCTGCAGCTTTACCGCAAGGGGCACGCGGCGAACAACACCATCCGAGTCCGGAATGAACGTCATTGTACCGTTTCCCGAAGCCGCGTTCTCCAGGAGCGGAATCGACGTTACCGCATTTGAAAACGGGTGAAGAAAGGGGAGGGCGGGTTCTCCTGAAAAAACAATTCGAAAGGGACGCGCGGGGAGTGTTTGTGTTGATCCTTGATGATGGAGAGCAAAACCGAGTACGACGAGTCCCTTTCGCAGAGTACGTGCCAGAGTCTCATCGTGATCGGGAATCCTTTCCAGATGCTGGCGGAGGTCATCAGGCAGGTTCCATGTCTTTGCCATGGCTTTTGGTGATGTCCGGTCCGGTTCGGCAAATATGATGTCCATACAGATGGCGCTTGCACCGGCCTTCTGAAGTTTTTCGATTAATTCGGCGACCCGTGTGCGGGGCCAGGGCCATTGGCCTGATCGCTTCAGACTTTCCTCATCGATGTCTATGATTCTAACAGGAACAGATTGATATGGCCGCGGATGCCAGCGCTGATATTGATCGAAAACGGTGTTTCGTAGCACTTGTAATGGCAGCGGTTCGAAAAGAAAGAGTGTGACACCAAAAAAAACGGCTAAAAAAGGCGCCAACATTCCCGGAGTAAATCTGGATAAGGGCTTCATTGTCCCACCATCCTTATTTCGTAATAACAATAGCAAAGAAAAATTTATAAGTCAATTTAGTGTGGTGTCAGAACAGGAGCATATAAAGCCTTCATGACTTTCGACGCACAAAAAATAACGCAAACAAAAATAAACTTGACTTTAATGGTTCTTCCTATATAATAAATCCATCAAATGATG
>CAZXIP010000152.1:0-5169 GCA_964640755.1 uncultured Smithella sp.
CATGCTTTGTTTGCCTGGATGAACGATGATAATTAGCGGCTTATATACTGAACGATGACGGTTTGCAAGACCCGGGACGAAGAATATTCCCTGGTTCGCAGGATGGGTCTTTACAGAAGTCTTTCAGCAAGAGCGTTTGGCAGACAGGCCAGTTTGACATATACGATCAATCAATGTATAAACCAGCACCAAATCAACCCTTTGGTTCAGAGGTCGGCTGACGGCATGTCAATTACGGGATGGCGGATGAAATATCACAAGAGCAATGTAAAGGTTGCTCTGTTCGGAACGTGCAGGATCGCATTTACCCGAAACCATTTCTCCTGCACCGATTTTGACAATGCCATTTCGTTTGTCCATACAACAAAGGAGATTCTGCAGCTTTTCCGGTTTATCACCCGCCAGATCGATATTCCCGATTCCGTCAACCGCTACTGTTTCCGCACGTCGCTTCTGAACCGTCAGCCAATAGCCTGGTCCGGTGTGTTTCTGGAACAATTCAGGGAGGCGGATCTTTTTGTGATCGAAATCTGTTCCGTGACAAAGTATCTTTATCAGGGCTATTATATGCACCATCTGGCAACGGACAGACGGCACGATTTCTACAAGCAGACCCCTGAGCAAATCATTCGGGAAACCGTGGTGAGCTACCAGAACAGACAGGAAATTGAACAGGACCTATCTGAGATTATAGATTTTATTCATCCCAGAAAAATGCTCATTGTTTCGCACGTCAATGCTCCGGTCACTGACGGTTATCCCGATCCCCCGGAAGGAAAGGGCAAAAAAGTGATAAGCCGGATTCGCCGCTGGTTCCCGTTTGCGGCTAACACGCCCCATGACGATTCTTCCGCCCCGCTACCGGCTAACATTGGCAGAAGGGGAGCCTTGATTGATCTTCTGCATGCTGTTTCGCAGGAAAAAGGGATTCCCTTTCTTGATCCGTCCGTGCTTCTGAAGCGTTATCGCCTGCAAAGGATCCTCCAGGTGGAGAAGTCCGGTCTGCCGATCAGCCATTACACAGACTATGGAGGGAAAGTGGCGGGCCGATTGTACGCCGCGGAAATCAAAAAAATAATGGGGCTTCCATGAGAGGGTTCGATGATGCGGTTGTGCCGCGGTTTCCAGGTGGATGCCAGATGGTCTGGCATCTGCGTGCGGATATCGGCCTGGAGATGATATGCTCATTGAACATGAGGAGGTTTGCTCCCCATGCTTTTTAATTCCTATGCTTTTATTCTGATTTTTCTTCCGATTGCGGCATTGGGGTTTTTCCTCATAGGCCGCAGTGGTCGCCACACATGGGCTATCGCCTGGCTGGTTTTAGCCTCCCTTCTTTTTTACGGCCTGTGGAATCCGGTATTCCTGTCTGTGATTTTTGCATCGATTCTTTTTAATTACGGATGGGGTATGCTGGTTGGCCGCGGTTCAAAAAGCCTTCTGGCTGTCGGGATTGCGGCGAACCTCGGGTTGCTCGGCTTTTTCAAGTACGCCGGGTTTTTTGTAGACAATCTTACGTCCGTTACAGGCATCACCATCGCGCTGCCCCCGCTCATTCTGCCGCTGGCGGTTTCTTTTTATACGTTTCAGCAGATTGCCTACCTGGTTGATGTTTACCACGGCAAAATCCGCGACCATGATTTTTTGAACTACTGCCTGTTTGTGACCTTTTTCCCCCGGCTGATGCAGGGTCCTATCGTATACTACGATGAGATCATGCCCCAGTTTGCGCAAAAAGAAATATTTCGTTTCAATCCCCGCATGGTGGCGGCGGGCATCACCATCTTTTTTTTCGGATTGTTTAAAAAAGTGGTCATCGCGGACGGTCTTGCTGTATACGCCACACCCGTTTTTGAAGCGGCAAGACATCAGTATGTTCTTTCGTTTCTGGAGGCCTGGGAGGGGGCGCTGGCTTATACGCTTCAGATTTATTTTGATTTCTCAGGATATTCCGACATGGCAATTGGCCTTGCCTATTGTTTCGGTATCCGTATTCCCCTGAATTTTAATTCTCCCTACAAGTCTTTAAGCGTCATTGATTTCTGGCGGCGCTGGCATATGTCACTTTCCCGTTTTTTGAGGGATTACCTCTATATTCCACTGGGCGGCAACCGCAAAGGGGAGGCCAGGCGCTTTGCAAATTTGATGATGACCATGCTGCTGGGGGGGCTCTGGCACGGCGCGGCATGGACTTTTGTTTTGTGGGGTGGGCTGCATGGCGTTTTTCTGGTTATCAACCATGCATGGATTAAGATGAGACGGCGATTCGGGTTTGAGGTGGCGGGCGGATGGTTTGGCCGTCTTATGGCAGGTACCCTTACTTTTCTTGCCGTCACTGTAGCGTGGGTTTCTTTCCGGGCCGACAGCGTTTCCTCGGCATGGCGCATCCTTCGTTCTATGGCAGGGCTGAACGGTTTTGCCCTGCCTGAAAAATATCTGGAGAAATTCGGGCCGCTGACTGCGCTGCTGAAGCTGTGGGGGGTCGATTTTCAGGCGATGCATTATTTTGAAGGCAGCAACGAGGTGATTTATATTGTCCTTGCCCTGTTGATCGTTTGGCTGGCGCCCAATGTTCAGCAGATGATGGATCTGTGCGCGCCTTATTTGAACATCCTGGGAAAGGAAAAGAAACTGCCCGCACCTCCGGCATGGCTGACCTGGCGGCCTTCCGTGCGCTGGGCAATCGTGTTGATACTTTGCATGCTGGCCTCGGTGCTTTCACTGAGCAGGGCAAGCGAGTTTCTTTATTTTCAGTTTTAGGTGAAAGGCGATGAAAATATTGGATGATAAACGCTATCTTCTTTTTTCCGGCCTTGCCGCAGGGCTCATCCTGGCACTTATTGCTTCATTTAATTATGTTGTTGATCCCTACAACCTGATGGGCAACAATCGGACCGGGGGCTACTTTGTGCTTGAACGGCAGGTAAAGGATGCCATCCTGACATACCAACATGAGGGCATTCTCCTGGGCTCCAGCAAAACCGGGTACGTCAATCCGGACGAACTTTCCTGCTATCGTTTTTACAATGCTTCCATGCGCGGAATGGTGCCGGAAGAGATGTATTTCTATTTGAAAAAATACCTGCGAAACGAAAAGCTTGTGCTCATCGGTTTTGATTTTTACATGTTTAATGAGAGAGAGCTGCCGCTGGTCAGAATCAACGACTGGAATGACCTTCGCTACGCAAAAGCGGAATACCTGCTGGGTGCGCAAACGGTGAAAGACTCGTGGAAGACGTTGAAAATGCGGTTCAACAATCAAAAGAAATACGGCATGAAACCGAACGGACAGCTTGACTATCCCGGCTCAACGGAGCCCGCATCTGCGGGCCCCAAGCAGTATGAGAAGAAATATAACATGATTATCCGGGGGCTGGTGGGAAACTATTATGATCATTTTTCCTTTTCGCAAAAGCGCATGGATTATGTGAGACAGATCAAGGTGCTGCTGGAGGAAAGGGGTATCCCTCATGCCGTGTTTATCAATCCCCTGAACACAGATGTGCTTGCGGCCCTTCAAACTATCAAGGCTCACAGCCGGTATTTAAGCTGGCGACAGGAAATGAAGGAAATATTCCCGAAAATTTATGATTTTTCCGAAGGTCGTTATTCGGGAAGAGAAGGGTTTTACCTGGAAGATCCCTACCATTATACGCAGGCTACCGGCAGGGCTTTTTTAAATGAGATCATAGGCGATTTCTGTGTCGGCAAATTACAGCCTTAGAATCTTTTTTTTGAACTTGTAGATCAGGTTTGACTCGGACTGCTCTTTTCTGATGGTCACTTTGACAGGTGTGCGTGTCTGTCCGGATGAACGCTGCCGGTCTTTCGCTATATAGTCCGCAATCATGGGAAACAGGTTGTACTGATCCAGAACTTTTTCCCTGGATTCCCATATCAGTCGCCTGGATGACGTATAACGGTCCTGTTCAATGCAAGCTTCGATTGTGGCGATGGCCCTATCCGGATCGTTAATATCAATCAGGGTGAATGAACCGGGAGAGAAGTAGTCCGCGATGTTGGGGCATCCATGATAGATGGGATGGCAACCGGCCAGAAAGGCGTCGGAAATCTTTTCCGTCCAGTAATGGTTGACCTCGCTGTTTTCGATGGCCACGTGGTACCGGTAATCCACCAGGGCATCCCACTTGTCTTCGATTTCGTTCAGCCCCCGCCCGAACAAGTCGATCTTGTCGCCGAAATGGGATTTCAGCTGCAGAGCGAAATCAACCCTTTGCCGGTGTCCGTCGGTCATGGTTTTCGAAGATGAGACGACGGAAATCATTTTTGTTTTGTCAATGGATGTGATGGCTTTGAGCTCGTCATAATCTTTGGTGAATCCGAGATTGACATGCCCTTTCTGTCTTCTGCCCACATGCCAGGGCAGTCCGGATTGTTGGAGAACCGGATTGGGATGATCGATCTGGGCGTCACTGGTGATGACGGCAGCGAACTGATGCAGGAAGTCACTCCTGTAAGTTCTCAGGGTGGGCGGTTCGTGAGCGACGAAAACCGTGTTTTCCTTCGGGCAGACGGCGGTTTCTTTTTTCCTGCCGGGGCCTTCCAGAACGAACCAGTAATCGCAGCGGTCAATGTCCATGTTGCAAACAAAGCAGCATTCGCCCCAGACGCCTTTCCCGCCCGGTGTCTGGCGGGTGATCGGCCACGGTGAAGTAGAGATTTTCACGGTGATCATCTTTGATATCGCCTCTCCGTTGTGGGCTGATCCGCTGTTTGCTGAAGAATGCCTGCCTTCAGCATCGTTTCATAAAGAACGTTTGCGACAACCTTGTTGCCGGAGGGGTTTAAATGGCCGTCCAGCACCAGGAAATGCCTGTCTTCCAGATACTGCGACATGTCCAGAACCATCAGGTTGCGGATGAACGCCGGCTGATCCGGATCAGCGGTTTTTTTCATCAATGCCGTGACAAACGCGTTGGTCTGATTGACTCCATTCATTTCAAAGACAATCATGGGAATCTGCGCCAGGAGATCTTCATTCTGTTTCAGGACGTGAAGGAACAAGTCCAGATCGCTCAGCGGGTGGCTGTCTGCGGTCTTTGCCGGTTTGGTTTTCCACCGTTCCAGCTTCTTGTTCATTTTCAAATGCAGATACTTTCCGGGATAATACGTCTTGGGTTTGCCGTGAATGGCGGCATATTTTTTAAA
>CAZXIP010000153.1:0-5159 GCA_964640755.1 uncultured Smithella sp.
GCATTGATGAATGTCTGCATGGTGGAGCGTATCAGCTCTTTGAAGGCATCCTTGAGCGGATATTTTTCCGAGCCGGCCAGTACGGAATGTTCCAGAATATGGGGTAGTCCCGTCGAATCTTCGGGCGGTGTCCGGAAACCGATGGCGTATAAATTTTCGCGGTCAAAGGCATGCAGGTGCAAAATGTTTGCGCCGGTTTTGATGTGTTCTATTTCATACGCGGTCAGGCGCATGGCTTCTATGGTTTCCACCCGCAGCACTTTAAAGCCGTGCAACTGATCGCCGGCTTTCATGGTCGGTTCCGGGGCCTTTGCTTGAGGCATTCCTGTTACGCTCCTTATTCCGTGGATTGCTTTACTCCGGGCAGTCCTGAACCATGACCCGGCGGTTTTTCAGCTGACCTTCCAGCGTGCTGTTGTCGGCAATAGGTTCGGATGACCCTACGCCTTTGACAATCAGGCGTTCTGCGTCGATGCTGAATTTTTCGACGAGGTAATCTCTCACGCCTTCGGCGCGCTGACGGGACAGTTCCATGTTGTATGTCTCTGAACCGACGTTGTCTGTGTGGCCGGTAATCGTCAGCTTTGCTTTCGGATTCTTCACCAGATATTCAAGGATGATGGGCGCCTTTTCGTCGAGGCTCTGATGAACATACGTTGAGTTGGTTTCAAATTCAACGCTGATATTGACGCAGCTGGCCTTGCTGAAATCCTCCCTAGCCGGTATTTCTGCGGGGGCTTTCGGAATGGATTTCCGTTTCGGGGCTGAAATAACGGGGGTTCGGGCTACAATTTTTTCCTTGGCGGCCTGGGTTACCGCGATATCTTTCACCTCGCTGCTGAAGAATATATCGCCAATCATGCCTTCGGCGGTATTCTTTGTTCGCTGGGTGTTGATATGAACCTGAACGCCGGTGGTTACGCCCAGCGGTTCACCGCCGTTGATGTCGGCAAAAAGTCTTTTATAATCTTCGTATATATTGCGCCGTTCCGTGTACCACTGGCCCGTTTTATCCGTTTTATTTCTTAAAACAACATAACGCAATTTATCGCCGCCTATTTGCTTGCTGCGTCCGCTCCAGCCTTTGGGGGCTTCATTGTCCCAGATATAGCCGACAACAGGCGTATTGAGCACGGCCGGGAATCCTGTTTCCTTGAAAGCGATATAAACCTGCATGGCCTGGTCATCGGTCTCTTTTCTGCGGACATCACCTCCGGCAGGCAGTCTGTTGACCTTCCAGCGCCATGAGATGATCGGAAAATCTTTCACGTTCACCCGGGCAGAGGTGCGGAGGCCGAAAGACGTGTTGCCCTGGGAGAACAAATGCATGTAATAATTTGTCCCGTCTTTACCGATTTTCATTGTTGGCGTTCCGGCTTTTTTATCCCAAACCCATCCGGCGGGCGCTCCGCCCGGCATATCTGCGGATCGAAACCTGGTTACCGGAATGACCGCCGAGCGGGCGACGGCGCAGACAATAACGACCAAAAAGATGGATAAAATAAAACTCAGGAGGGAAAATACATTTTTACTCATGACGGCCGGCAGCTTTCTGCGCTCGTAACGCCATGATTTCCGTCCGGGTGAAAACAGACTGCAGATGATCGACATGCTGGAGAATGTTTTCCTTGCCGCCTTCTTCACGGTCTATCAGTGCAATCACGCGGTCAATGACCAGTCCGGCTCTGCGGGCATGTTCGATAGCGATAATTGTGGAACCGCCCGTGGTGATCACATCATCGATAATCACGACCGTTTCGCCGGCTTCTACGCTGCCTTCAATGGCGCTTTTCGTGCCGTGAGCTTTCGCATCTTTGCGCACGATAAATGATTTGACCGGCCTGCCCTTCTGGTAGGAAATCACGGCGAGCGAGTTGGCGATCGGATCAGCTCCCAGAGTGAGCCCTCCCGCCGCGGTGACCGGGGCGTCCTTAATCATGTCAAAAACAATTTCGCCGATCAGGTTCATCCCTTCAGGATCCAGGGTGGTTGGTTTGCAGTTGAAATAATAATTACTCTGCCGGCCCGAGGCCAGCGTGAAAGGCGGATTTTCGCTGTATTTGAAGGAACGCTCCAGGATAATTTCGCCAAGGCGTTCCTTTTTCTTTTGAATGCTCATGTGAATATTTCCTCCGGTAGAAAGATTTTCCAGGATTAGGAACTGTGATTGCTGATCACGAATTTTACGGGCAATTCCGCCCATGTTTTATAAGGGATACCCGACTTTTTTGCCGGTTCAAATTTCCATGTTTTGACCGCATTGATGGCTGATTGATCCAGAACGGCATGGCCTGACGATTTTCGGATGACGGCCTCGCCGACACGGCCATTGACAAGGATTTCAGCCCCAACGAGGACAACACCCTCATAGCCCTGCTGCCTTGCGATTTCCGGATAACCGGGCGGTGGATTCTCTCTGTACAGGGGCTGGCTGTCGGAACCTGCGGGTTCCCGGCCTGCCAGGTGTCCCTTCACGCCGGAATCGGAAGCGGGGGATTGATTTTCTGCCACGGTATAAGTGATGGTTTCATGATCGGATGAAAACATCGCATTGTCGCCTTCAGCCGGTTTGGTTGATGAATTGGCTGCTTTGCTGTCCGCGTTGATATGTCCGGAGCTCCTCGCTTCCGGAGCCACACGGGTTTTTATGGATGACAGAGGTGCCCTCCAAATGTGGTTTTCCGGGACGGGTACAGAAGAAGGTTCATGCTTTGCGGCAAAGGACACCCACATGAAATCCAGTTTGCCCAGATCCCGCTGGATCACCGCATTGCCGGACAGGCCGAAAACCATAACGACCGCCGCCAGCCCGTGCAGGCTAAGCGATGCGCAAATCCCCATCAGTTTTTTTTGTCTCTCATTATCCATGAACAGTTGTTTTACTTTTTCAATAATTGATCAATGATCCTGACAGCCGCCACGCCGTCTTTGGCAAAGGATGCGCCAATGGATGCGGCATAAGCTTCCGTCACCACAGCGCCACCGACAAGAAAATCCGTCTTGATCCCCCGGGCGCGGGCCAGGCTGATGATGTCTTTCATATTGACCATGGTCGTCGTCATCAGGGCGGACAACCCGATCACATCCGGTTTTTCCTTTTTAGCCGCCTCAATAATGACCTCATCCTGAACATCCTTGCCCAGATCAATGACAGAATAACCGTAATTTCTCAGAAGCAGTGCGACAATGTTCTTGCCGATATCGTGGATATCACCCCTGACGGTGGCGAGTAATACTTTCCCTTTTTCGGATCCGGCCGCTTTTTTCAGATGCGGTTCCAGGAAAGCAAGCGCTTTTTTCATGGTTTCCGCCGCCGCCATCAGTTGCGGCAGGAAATAAATTTTTTTCTCGTACAAATCCCCCACACGCACAATAGCCGGGATCAAAATTTCATCAACCAGCCGGTTGGCCGGCCGCCCTGTTCTAAGAATATCCTCGATGAAGGCCGTGATATGCTCCCGGTCTCCATCTAAAACGGCCGCGGTGATTTTTTCTTCGGGAGAAGCAGCCGCAGTCGAAACCGCTTTTGGTAGAGTGTCGGCGGCAGGCTGTGCAAAATGGTGAATAAAATGCAAAGCGGCCTTGTCTCTGGCAATCAGTGTGTCTGCCGCTTTTTTCATGTTCATCAGTTCCACGCTGGCCGGATTGGCAATGGCCATGGTCAGTCCGTTGTACTGCGCCATGGCAAGAAATGCGGAGTTCAGCCAGGGGCGGCCCGGCATGCCGAAAGACACGTTGGACAGCCCGAGGAGGGTTCTGCTTTTAAAGGTTTTTTTGCACCAGCTCACGGTGGCCAGCGTTTCCCTGGCGGCCTGGGCGTCTGAAGCAACGGCCATTACCAGACCGTCCACTACAAAATCGTCTTTGGTCAAACCCAATTTTTGGGCTTTTTGAAAAATTGACTGAATCACTGCCTGGCGTTTTTTGGCGGTTTTCGGAATATCACCGTCCGTTAACGGAAGCAGGATAAACATCGCACCGTATTTTGCGGCAAGCGGCATGAGCCTGGCCAGTTTCTCTTTTTCTCCGGAAATGGAGTTGATCAGCATGCGTCCCGGGTAAATCCTGAGGGCCGCTTCAATGGTTTCCACCCTGGATGAATCGATGACCAGCGGCAGCCGCGTGGAAGTGGATAAAAGACCAATCACTTTTTTGATTGTCTGCACTTCGTCAATTCCGGGCTGGCCGACGTTTACGTCCAGAAGGGAAGCACCCTGCCTTTCCTGCTCCTGCGCCATCTGACGGATGATAGACAGTTTGCCTTCCAGAAGCTCCTCCTGCAGGGCTTTTTTGCCTGTCGGATTGATTCTTTCTCCGATCACAAAGAGCGGTTGATGTTCATCCAGATGCAAAAAGCTCCGCGAGGAACTTAGGGCGGCTATTGAAGCAAGGGTTGGTTTTGCCGGTTTTCTGCCTCCGATGGTTTTTGCCAGAGCCGCGATATGTTCCGGTGTTGTCCCGCAGCATCCACCCAGCAGATTGGCGCCGGCGGACAGTAGTTTGCGGGCATGGCCGGCAAACGTTTTGGCGTCCATGTCAAAGACCGTTTTTAAACCTTCAAGCCGGGGAATCCCTGCATTGGGTTTGGCCAGAAGGGGAACCGTCGCATAGGGCTTCATCGCGGCGATAAACTCCGCCATCTGTTCGGGACCGGCGGAACAATTGCACCCCACGGCATCCGCGCCCATACTTTGCAGGGTGATGAGCGCACTTTCCGGAGGGGTACCCCCCAGCGTGTGCCCGTCTTTTTCAAACGTCATGGATGCCATGGTGAAGATATCCGAAAGCTCTTTCACCGCCAGCAGGGCCGCACGCGTTTCCTGAATGTCAATCATGGTTTCTATCACGATGAGATCACAGCCGCCGTCAATCAGACCGCGCGCCTGTTCTTTGAACGCATCCACGGCTTCCTCAAATCCAAGCGGACCGAAGGGTTCAACAAATAAACCGGTAGGGCCGATATCCCCGGCAACGAGCGCTTTTTTCCCGCAAGCCTGTCTGGCCAGGCGTGCAAGCTTCAGGTTCACCGAATAAACATCTTTCTTTACACCGTATTGCTTGAGCTTGAAACGATTCGCACCAAAACTGCAGGTATAGATGATCTGGGCTCCCGCTTTCACGTAAGCTGCGTGAACATCCTGAATGACTGTCGGGTTTTT
>CAZXIP010000154.1:0-5138 GCA_964640755.1 uncultured Smithella sp.
CCCTGAAGGTGGTCGATATGCTCAAGGCGGCCAGGAACCCGATCGTGATCGGCGGCAGCGGCCTGTGGTATTCGGATGCGGAAAAAGAGGTTATCGAATTCGTAGAGAAGATCGGTATCCCGATTTATACGGCAGGCGCTGGAAGAGGTGTCATCCCCGATACCCATCCCCTTTGCTTTGAAGGCTCTCTGGCCATCCGCCCCGGCTCTGCCATGATCACGCTTATGACCACCGACCTGGTGCTCTTCCTGGGCGGTCGGTTGAGTCTGTTCTATATCTTCGGCGAAATTTTCCCGTCGACGGCGAAATTCATTCAGGTCGACATCGCCCCCGATGAAATCGGGCGCAACCGGACGATTGATCTCGGTATCGCAAGCGACATCAAGTCATTCCTCAAGGAGATCAACGCCGATCTCGATGAACAAAAGATCGCTAACACGCTGAAGGCGCAGTACAAGCCCTGGCTGGACACCGTCCGCGCCGCTCATGAGGCCGGCAAAAAAGAGGCAATGCCCATGTGGGAGTGCGTAACCCTGCCCATGCATCCCATGCGTCTGGCTAATGAAATCAATAAATTCATGGATCGGGAAGATGACATCGTTGTCGCCGACGGCGGCGATACGTCCACCTGGATGGGCATGACCCGGACCGTTGTCAAAGGCGGGACGTATCTGGATTACGGACTTTACGGCTGTCTTGCAGTTGGCATCCCTTACGCCAATGCGGCCAAGCTCAAACATCCGGACAAGCGCGTTTTACTCGTGATGGGCGACGGTTCGGCAGGCTTCAACTTTATGGAGTTTCATACGGCGATCCGCAAGAAGCTGCCCATCGTCGTGGTTATCGCCAATGATCAGTCATGGGGAATGATCGCGCATTCTCAGCAGTTGCGCCTGGGGCACAGCATCCCGAATGGAACGGAACTGGGCTGGGTGGATTACCACAAGATGGTGGAGGTGCTGGGCGGCTTCGGCGCCTTTGTTGAAAAACCGGAGGACATCCGGCCTGCGCTCGAAGCAGCCTTTGCTTCCGGAAAAACGGCCTGCATTAACGTAAAGGTAGATTCGTCTGTGATCAGCCCCGGCAGCGTCGCCCTGGCCAATCTCGGAGGGTACAAATGTAATTAAGGTAGCGGGTCTTGCGTTGCTTTTTAAAAGGATACTTGACAGGCTCAAACTTTCTGAACGAGATAAGGAGTTCCTATGAATAGCATGACTGTCCCCAGGGAATACAAGCTGTCCACACGGAGTGCCTACTATATTTTTGCGCTTCTGTTCCTGTTGTATTTCTTTGATTACGTTGACCGTACAATCGTGACTTCACTTGCTCCCTTTATACGCGAGGAATGGAAACTCACGGATACGCAGTCCGGTCTGCTTATGTCAGTCGTCTACTGGTCTATCGTTGCGTTTGTCTTTCCCGTTTCAATCCTCGTGGATCGATGGAGCCGAAAAAAGACTGTTGGTGTTATGGCCCTGTTCTGGACGGCCGCAACGGTCGCCTGTGCTTTTACAAAAACCTTTCCCCAGTTACTGGCGGCCCGTTCCATGATCGGTATCGGCGAGGCGGGTTATGCTCCCGCCGGCACGGCAATGCTTTCCGGATTATTTCCGCCGGAAAAACGTTCCCGCATGATGGGGTTCTGGAATATCTCCATTCCCCTCGGGACCGCCGTCGGGATTGGCCTGGGTGGTTTTATCGCCACACACTGGGGCTGGCGTCATGCTTTCGGCCTCGTGGCCATTCCCGGGGCGATCGTGGCCATCCTTTTTTTCTTCGTCAAGGATTACAAGACGGTAGAACTGGTCAAAACGGTGGGTGCGCAAAGCGCCGGCAAAAACCGGGTCAAGATGAGCAAGATGGATATTGTACGGGAATTTCTCAGCACTCCTTCCCTGATCCTGACCAATATCGGGTTTATCGGCTGCGTCTTCTTTAACAATGCGATCATCTTCTGGATGCCCACCTATTTTCACCGTACGGCGGGCATGTCCATCAGCGAAGCGGGCATGAAAACGAGTGGAATTATGATCCTGGCGCTGATTGGTCTGCCACTGGGAGGTTGGCTGGCCGATATGTGGTTTAAAAAACGTGCAAGGGCTCGACTGCTGTTTCCAGCGATTACGACAGCCCTCGCTGCCATTGTCCTTTTTATCGCCATTTCCCTTTTCACGGGAACAGCTCAATATATCACTCTTCTGGGTATGGGCGTCCTGGCTTCAGCCTTTGCGCCGGCGGCGATTACGGCCACGCAAGAGACAATCCACGCTGGGCTTCGGGCCATTTCTTATTCCCTCTGTGTCGTTTTTCAGAATCTCCTGGGGGCCTCCATGGCGCCTATCGTCATCGGGAAACTGTCCGACCTTTACGGCATCCAGTTTGCCATGTCCACACTGCCCATTTTTCTGGTGATTTCCGCCCTGGTGTTTTTTACCGGATCCTTTTTCTATGAGAAGGACCTGAGCAAGGTTGAAAAAGTTACTTTAGAATGTGAGGATTAAAAAAAAGATGAAAGCGGTTGTATTTCGTAAAGACATAGGCCTCGTATACGAGGAGGTCCCTGATTACACATTGGCACCCGATGAAGTCCTGGTCAAAGTTGCCAATACGGGTTTTTGCGGCTCCGATCATTCTCTGGTGTCCGGCGGACTTCTGCCCGACGGCTATATCATCGGTCATGAAATCAGCGGAGTGGTCGAAGAAAAAGGCGACCAGGCGGGAGGACCTGCCGTGGGTACAAGAGTTTGCATCAGACCGACATACTGCGGTAAATGCGCAAACTGCCTTTCCGGCAAACAGCACCTCTGTCGTGTGCACAGGCGGACAGTAGGAATCGGCGATTTACCGGGCGGCTTTGCCGAGTATGTGAAGGTATATTCGCAGATGCTGATCCCCATCCCGGAGGGAGTCGATTCCCGTAACGCCGCGCTCGCAGAAACGTTTGCCGCAGCGTTGCATGCCATTCATTGCACAAGCGGTGGACAAGGTTCCGTTTTGGTGATGGGAGGCGGCCCCATCGGCCTCTGCGCGGTTCGCATTCTTAAAATCCTGGGCTTCGGCCCGATCGTCCTCTATGAACCGGTGCGGGAAAAGCGGGACATCGCCATCCTTTATGGCGCCGACCATGTTTTCAACCCCCTCGAAAAAGATACAGACGCACAAGCCGTGACAATTGCTCCTGACGGATTTCAGAAAATCTTTGAATGCTCCGGCGTCAAATCCAATATCGACCGTGCGATCAACCTTTCAATAGACAACGGGAAAATCTGCATCGTGAGCATGATCTTTTCACCGCTCACCATCTCCGCGCCTTTCCTCATGAATCTCAAGGAAATCCGTCTGACAACGTCCATCTCCAATTCGCACCAGGAAAACATCAAGTGTCTGCAATGGATGGCCGAAGGGAAGATTGATGCGCGGCCGCTGATATCCGATATTGAGCCCCTGGAACGCCTGCCCGCTGTTTATCGTGAGAAAATTGATACCGGTCTGGCCATAAAAGTACTGTTGCGGATTGGCGAGGAATTTTGAGGATAACGGTGGAATATGCCTGTGCTATACGAACTTATTTATGGTTTTGTCCATTGCCGTGGCAGGACGACTTATTCTGCGGGATATGTGAACACGCTGGGTGAAGCTGAGGCATGGCTCAAGAAAATACGCAAGGCGACGTCAGGCGCCGTGATAGTACCTCCCGAAGATCCTGTACGTTACTGCAAGGCCGCCTGGTGCCCCTTCAAGCGTCAGAAGCCATGGTTTGAGATTAGAGATTTACAGAAACCGGAGGAATCGGAGTAAGGAACTTTTCAAATGATGTTTATGGAATGCTGACCCTTCAATCGCGCTAAAAAGAGAGATTAATTTTTTGATTTAATCAGGTTCTGATGGTAGTAGGCGGAAAAACCATCCACTAAAAAGTAAAAAATATTTAAAGGACCGTATTATGGGTGCCAAGGAACGACGGGAAAGAGAAAGAGAACAGAGAAAGAACCATATCCTCGACGTGGCCAGAGAACTGCTTCTGGGGAAAGGCATGAACGCCACATCCATTAATCAGATTGCCAAACGTTCCGAATTAAGCGTTGGCGCTATCTATTTTTATTTCAAGGACAAAGAAGAGCTCTTCGCGGCCCTTCAGCTGGAAGGGCTGGAGCTGCTCCATCATGCAGTTCGTCAGGCGGTCGTTAAAAAATCGACCCCGGAGAAGAAGGTCCGTTCGATCGCGATGGCGTACCTGAAGTTCAGTGAGGAGCACAAAAGCTATTTTGATATCATTAATTACTTTCTGACGTCGCCGGAAACGATTTTCCCGCCGAACTTGAAAAACGTCATTGACGAGCACGGCAACGCCAGCATCTCTATGCTTGCCGCGGCTGTCCGCGAAGGCATCGATGCCGGCCAGTTCAAGCCGGTGGATCCCCGGAGGCAGGCGATTATTCTGTGGAGCACGTTTAATGGCGTCATCCAGTTAAAAAAACTGGAGAAGACCATCCTGAAAAAAGATGAATACCGATCTCTTTATGCGGAAGCGCTGGACAGATTTCTGGATGGACTGCGCAAATAGCGGTGCACGGATAAAATGTTCCAACGTATACTTGATTTGACACCAATGACCAATGGAGTCTTCTCTTTGTAACCGTTTCACCTGCAGGAAAGACCTGCATAAAATTATTGTAACACATGTCAAGTTAGAGTCCTTAATTATTACGATTGAAATGTTTTAGGAATCGGAACATAAGAAAAACAGCATCACAGGAAGGGGAGGATCAAAGTTTGAAAAATCATTTTTAAATGTGCCGTTTTCCTGCCATGCAAAGCAAAAGGTGTAAATGGGGAAATGATATTATACGACAAATGGATTCCGGACGAATGCCCGGTCAGTCATGAATGTTTTTGTGCACGGATAAAATCAGCAAACATTTCAGGAAGAGGCGCACGGACAATCATTTTCTTTCTGGTATGTGGATGCAAAATAACCAGTTTGGCGGCATGAAGCGCCGAACGCGGCAGGAGAAGGCGCTTTTCCATTTCGGCAGTGAATCCATGTCTGATAAAATCAAGAAAAGCGGTTTTGTCCCTGCCGTAGAGTTTATCACCGACAATTGGATAGCCTGCGGCTTCCAGATGGGCACGGATCT
>CAZXIP010000155.1:0-5119 GCA_964640755.1 uncultured Smithella sp.
GCTTTCTTCAGGGAAGGGGTATCCACGAGCCCGCCTCTGGCGAAGTTCAGGAGCACCGCGCCCTTCTTCATGACCGCAAATTTATCGGCATTAATGAATCCCTTGGTGTCTTTGTTCTGAGGGACGTGCAGCGAGATGAAATCGCACTCGGACAGGAGCTTGTCCAGGCTTGGCGCCTTCTTGGTATTACGGGACAACCTCCAGGCTGCCTCGATGGACAGGAACGGATCGTATCCCCACACTGTCATGCCGAGGCCCTCGGCGGCATTAGCCAACATGGTGCCAATGGCTCCCAGGCCCACCACCCCGAGCTTCTTGCCCTGGATCTCGGTGCCGACAAACTTTGCTTTTCCTTTCTCGATCAGATCGGGCACCTTGTCTCCTTCGCCGATCAGCCCTTTGGCCCAGACGATACCGTCTGCAACATGGCGTGCTGCCAGTATCATGCCCAGGATGACCAACTCCTTCACACCGTTTGCGTTGGCCCCCGGGGTATTGAAAACCACGATGCCTTTTTCTGAACATTTGTCGATGGGAATATTGTTGACACCGGCGCCCGCACGGGCAATGGCTTTCAGAGACGACGGCAGGGCCATGTCTTTCATTTCCTTGCTTCTTACCAGAATGCCGTCGGGATCGGGAATATCCGTGCGATACTCATACTTCTCCGTAAAAAGGTTGAGTCCTTTTTTTGAAATTTTATTTAGCAGATCAATCCGATACATAAAACACCATCTACTCCTTTCCATGTCTTTATTATTAGAGGGTACTTTTATAACAACCAGTACCTGGTTTTTGTTCCACGTTTGCCCAAAACAAATATTCCTTATGATTTTTCTAAATAAGAACTACTGTTTTGTGGGTCGGAGTATAGAATGCGCGTTTTTGCGTGTCAAGGAAATCTTAGGTGAAATCTTGGGTGCAAAATGCGTGTGTGAGGAATCTTCAATAAAATGGAACGCGAAATGGAATAAAAAGGGTTCCTTTTGAGGAACCCTTGATTTTCTTGGTGGGCCGTGCGGGGATTGAACCCGCGGCCAACGGATTAAAAGTCCGCTGCTCTACCGCTGAGCTAACGGCCCAAGAGATTATTCATTTAAGGACACCGGCTTCTAACAGCTAGGATAGCGGATGTCAAGAAGAAACTCTATGTGGTCAGTCTTGAAAGGGATTTCCCGTCTGAATGGTTTCTTCGCGGCCTGCACCCACGGAAACCAGGGTGATTTTGGCGCCGGACAGTTCTTCCAGACGCTTCAGATACTTCCGGGCGTTTTCGGGGAGTTCGCTCATCTTTAAAGCCGGGGCGATATTTTCCTGCCAGCCGTCAAGCTCTTCATAAACCGGTTCACAGGCAGCCAGTGCTTTTATGCTGGCCGGTGCGGAATCGGTCAGAAGTTTATCGCCCAAACGGTAACCAACGCAGATTTTAAGTTTTTTCAGGCCGGTTAAAACATCCAGCTTGGTGATCGCGAGTGCCGTAATGCCGGAAACACGGACAGCATGACGCACCAGTACCATGTCCAGCCACCCGCAGCGTCTTTTGCGGCCTGTTGTAGCACCGAATTCCTGGCCGACTTTCTGCAAATGATCACCGGTGGCATCTTTCAGCTCAGTCGGGAAAGGACCTTCACCGACCCGTGTTGTATAAGCTTTGACAATGCCTACCACCGTTGAGATCCTGTTGGGACCGATGCCGCTTCCGCAGGAGGCACTTCCCGATACCGTGTTGGAGGACGTTACGTAGGGATAGGTCCCGTGATCGACATCCAGATGGCAGCCCTGTGCGCCTTCGAAGAGAATTTTTTTACCTTTTTTTATTTCGGCATCGAGAATAAGCGATGTATCCGCCACAAAGGGCTTGATTTTTTGCGCAAAGGCCATGTATTCGGCCGTAATCTTTTCTTCAGACAGGGGTTCCACGCAGAAGAAATTTTTCAGAAGGAAATTCTTTTCTTCCAGAGCGAGACGCAATTTTTCGCCGAACAGGTTTTCGTCCAAGAGGTCACCCACGCGGATTCCTGTGCGGGCGACCTTGTCTTCGTATGCCGGACCAATGCCACGGCCGGTTGTGCCGATCTTCTTGCCCGACGAACGCGCCTCGCGGGCCTGGTCGATGCTGCGGTGGTAAGGCATAATCACATGCGCTTTTTCACTGACATAAAGCTTTGTGGAAGAAGGCAGGAAGCCCGCCTGCGTCAGTTCTTCAACTTCTGTCAGAAAGACTGCCGGATCAAACACAACCCCATTACCGATGACGCAGATCTTTCCCTGATGCAAAATCCCCGACGGGATCAGATGCAAAATGGTTTTTCTGCCTTTGACTACCAGCGTGTGGCCGGCATTGTTCCCGCCCTGAAAACGGGCGACCACATCCGCCTTTTCGGTGTAAAGGTCAACGATTTTACCCTTGCCTTCATCACCCCATTGAGTGCCTACAACCGCAACATTGGCCATGACTATATACTTTCCTGCATTTTAATCGGTGTAATGGAAATTACGTGTGGTAATTTCCGCAGTTTCTCCAGAATCTCCGAACCGACCGGTGAATCCGTGTTCAAAACAACCAGCGCTTTTTTCGCCTGAGCGTCGCGGCTCAGATGCAAACGGGCGATGTTGACATTGTTGTCGCCAAGCGTGGTTCCCAGATTGCCGATGACACCCGGCTGGTCATCGTTGGACACTGCCAGCATATAACCTTCCGGTACAATTTCTACCGAAAATTCATTGATGCGCACGATGCGGGGGTCATTCCTGCCGAAAGCGGCGCCGGCGGTTTTACTGCTTTCTTTGGAGGTTTTCACGGTCAACGAGATCAAATTGGTAAAATCTTTCGTTTCCGTGCTTTTGGATTCTACAACCTTGATGCCCCGTTCCCTGGCGATGACCGGAGCGTTGATGTAATTGACGGTTTCGGTCAGGATTGGATTGAGGAGCCCCTTGATCACTGAGATCGTGATGGGGGCGACGTTGTGGTTGAGAAGCTCGCCGCTGTATTCAATGTTGACTTCCTGAATCGCGCCCGTCAGGAGTTGCGCCTGGAAGGCCCCCAGCTTTTCGGCCAGTTCCAGGTAAGGTTTAATCTGTGCCATCACTTCGCTGCTCACGGATGGGAAGTTGACCGCGCCTTTTATTTCGCCGGTAGCGAAATAAGCGGCAATCTGATGGGCAATGGCAATGGCCACGTTGGTTTGCGCTTCGTCCGTTGACGCGCCAAGGTGAGGTGTGCAGATGACATTGCTGAGGCCGATCAGATCCATGTTGCGGGTCGGTTCTTCTTCAAAAACGTCTATGGCGGCGCCGGCGACTTTACCGGACTTCAGTGCCTCGTAGAGAGCTTTTTCATTCACAATGCCTCCACGGGCACAGTGAATCAGAAATACGCCTTTTTTCATCCTGGCAAATGATTCTTCGTTGACAAGATTTCTGGTCTCAGCAGCAAGCGGTGAGTGCACCGTGATGAAATCTGAATGGGCATAGAGCTCGTCCATGCTGACCATTTTCACACCCATTTTTTCAGCGACTTCCGGTGAAATAAACGGGTCATGGGCAATGACATTCATTTTCAGGCCGATGGCCCGGTCAGCCACCACGCTGCCCACTCTGCCGAGTCCAATGATGCCCAGGGTTTTATTGCAGTATTCGTTGCCCATGAATTTGCTTTTTTCCCAAAGGCCTGCTTTCATGGATGCCGTGGCCTGGGGAATTTTCCGTGCGAGCGACACCATCATGGCAATGGCGTGTTCAGCGGTGGTGATGGTGTTGCCGCCAGGGGTGTTCATGACGACGATGCCCCGTTTGCTCGCGGCGGGAATATCGATGTTATCAACGCCGGCACCGGCCCGGCCGATGGCCGAAAGCTTCACCGCCGCTTCAATAATTTCAGCCGTAACCTTGGTAGCTGAACGGACGATGAGGGCGTCGTAGTCTTTAATGACATCTTTTAATTCGTCGGGCTTCATGCCCGTTTTGACGTCAACTTTTACACCCGGTGCGTTGCCAAGAATCTCGGCAACTTCGGACGCCATGGCATCGCTGACCAGGACCCTTTTAATAATGTTTTCCATGCTGCTCTTCCGTTAAAGGCTTTTTACCTTTTCGTTGAAAACGTTCTCCAGTTCGGCCAGCGCCACTTTCAGATCGGACTCTTCGATGGTTGGACCACACCAGAAGCGGTATCCTGCTGGCGCGTCTTTGTAAGAGTTGATATCATGAGCTACATTTTTCTTGCTCAGGTCGGAGGTGATACTCTTGAGGAATTTGCTTTTTGCATCCGCATCGAGTGCCGCAACTTTCGGATGTGTCACGGACAGGCAAACGGATGTGTTGGAGCGGACCTTGGGGTCGTCGGCCAAAAATTCAATCCAGTCGGTTTTGGCAACCCAGTCTTCCACCACTTTCAGATTGGCTTTGCTTTTCTTGACCAATCCGTCAATGCCGAACTTGCCGGCCCAATCGAGGGCGTCAAGGTAATCTTCCACGCACAGCATGGAAGGAGTGTTAATGACATCGCCTTCAAAAATGGCCTTATTGATCTTATCGCCTTTTTTCAGACGGAAAATTTTCGGCATGGGCCAGGGCGGTGTGTAGGATTCCAGGCGGGCTACAGCTCTGGGGCTTAGAATCATCATTCCGTGCGCGGCTTCTCCGCCGAGGCATTTCTGCCAGGAATACGTCAGAACGTCGATTTTGCTCCAGTCCACTTCATTGGCAAACGTGTAGCTCGTGGCATCGCACAGAGACAGGCCTTCACGGTCGGCGGGAATCCAGTCCCAGTCGGGAATGCGCACGCCGCTGGTGGTGCCGTTTGCGACGAAGACCACATCGCTTTTCCAATCGACTTTGGAAAGATCGGGAATCTTGCCGTAGTCGGCTCTGATGATGGTGGGATTGAGTTTCAGCTGTTTGTTCACGTCCGTGGCCCAGCCTTCGGAGAAGCTCTCCCACACCAGAACGGTCACGGGCTTGGGACCTAAAAGGGACCACATGGCGCATTCGAAAGCGCCCGTATCGGAAGCCGGCAGAATGCCCACAAGGTAATCTGACGGAATATTTAAGATTTTTCTTGTATCGTTCATTGCTTTGACGATTCTTTCTTTTCCCAGTGCGGAACGGTGTGAGC
>CAZXIP010000156.1:0-5103 GCA_964640755.1 uncultured Smithella sp.
GTGCTGAACAGTTTCATCAGGAAATCATAGCGCATCCGGTCGGGGAGATCGAACTTGCGGGCGGCCTGAAGCGGCAGGTTGTCCCGTTCCAGATCGCCGATGTATTTCTGAATATCAAAGGTATTCGCGTAGCACACGCCGTTTAGATAACCGATGGCGCCGCTTCCGAGGCCGGCGTATTCGTCATAATCAACGACGTATTCGTCGATCAGCGAGTCAACGGCCTTTTTCCTGGAGAAACACCAGGCCGAGGAAGACTCATAGAACGGCTCCAGCCGCCGAAGGATTCGTCTGAATAATCTTTTCTCGTGGCCGAAATTCACTTCTCCCAGCGTTTCCTGCATCAGGCGCTGTGTCATCGTCGAAACCATCAGGGGATAGAAGGTAATTTGCTCCATCTTCAGTTTCAGCAGGGTGGCCAGATCGGTCTCGAGCATTGCTTCGGTCTGCTCGGGAAAGTTAAAAATCATGTCGGCGTTGACGGTGTCAAAAACTCCCATGACTCTGATGAGACGGCCGGCAATCTCCTCGCCGGAACCATATTTATCATAGCGGGCTATTTTTTTAAGCAGGTCATTGTCAAACGTCTGCACCCCGACGGAAAGACGGTTGACGCCTGCCTGTTTCAGGATGCTGATGTTGGTGTCTGTCAGGTGATTCGGGTTTGTTTCCACCGAGACGGAGGTTATGGGAAACAACTCCCGGGCCAGTTGCAGGGTCCGGGCCAGCTCGTCAATCAGCACGGTCGGTGTGCCGCCGCCTACATAAATGCCGGAAAAACGGTAGCCTCTTTGCCGGTAAATGGCCATTTCCCGCCGCAGGGCGGCATGATATTTTACGGCCAGGTTTTCGTCAAGACGGATACGGTGAAAAGAGCAATACGGGCAAAGTTCCTCGCAGAAAGGGATGTGAATATAAAGCAGGCGCGAGGCAGCATCATCGCAGGGGGGTAAATCCGGGATGATCCCGTCTTCAAAATTCAATGCACGGGCAAACTGACGCCTTGCAGCATGGGTAACTATTTGATTAATCACAACTCAGTCCATATCTTTCATTATCATAAAATCAAGGTTTAACTGTTTAACAAAAGATTAAGCCAATATGCAAGCTTCGTTTGCTTGAAATAAGAATCGATAGATGTTATAGGCCAGAGAAAATTTGGCAAACCGGTGAACAACATGGCCCCCAAAAGAGTGTTAACCCTTTGGAATGATGAGGGTGTCAACGAAGCTGACACTTCTGTCCTGAGAAAAAAATCGGCTGAATTCAAAACACCGCTGGATAAGGAAGCAAAGCAGGAAATTCAGGCGCTGGTGGAATCCTTTACCTGTCGCGATGATGCGTCGGGGCTCGCGGGGCCGCAAATCGGCATCAATAAAAGAATGATCATTTTCCGTAATAAAACCGTGGAAAACAAGAAGAAAAAGATGAGCCCGGATGACTACGATGTGTTGGTGAATCCCCGCATCACCCAGGCGAGGGGTGAAAAAGTGACGGCGGCGGAAGGGTGTCTGTCCTGTCCGGATATACAAATTGAAGTCAGCCGATTTCCCGAGATCAAGGTTCGCGCATTAAATGAAAAAGGTGAAAAAATCAGCAAGCGGTATCTGGACTATACCGCCCGGGTTGTGCAGCATGAGATCGATCATCTTGACGGTACGCTGATCGTGGACTATGAGGGCAATCTTTATTACCCGAAAAACAAACAGGCTCTGATTGACAAGCTTTTTAAATAGACAATCTTACAGTCAGGAATCGAATATTATTCATGAAAAAAACCCCATTACACGAGAAGCACGTTGGCCTGGGTGCCAAGATCATTGACTTTGGCGGCTGGGCCATGCCCGTTCAATATACGAATGTTATCAATGAGCATAACGCGACCCGCACCCGCGCCGCCCTTTTTGATATTTGCCACATGGGAGAAATCGAAGTCAGGGGGCCGCAGGCCACCGATCTTCTCCAGTTTGCCCTGACCCGTGATCTTGCCGGACAAAAAATCGGCCAGGTTAAACTTTCCGCACTGCTCAACGATCGGGGCGGCATCATCGATGATTTAACCGTGTACAAAATGGCGGAAGATTTCTACATGCTGGTGACCAATGCAACAACGCGTGAGACGGATTTCCACAGGATAAAAGCTATCCTGGAGGAGAAAAAGTTTAACTGCCGGATGGAAGATATCAGCGAGAAAACCGGCAAACTGGATTTACAGGGACCCCGCGCCGAAGAAATTCTGCAGTCACTTTCGGATGCGGATTTAAAAAATATTCGTTTTTATCATTTTGCCGAATTTCCGGTGGCGGGCATTCCCGCAATCATTTCCCGAAGCGGCTATACCGGCGAGGACGGTTTTGAGATTTATGCAGCGGCTGAGAAAATCAGCCTGATCTGGGACAGGCTGATGGATGCAGGGCAGGCTTTCGGCATGAAACCCGCGGGATTGGGTGCCCGGGACACCTTGCGCCTGGAAGCCGGCATGATGCTCAACGGCCAGGACATGACGCAGGATATGAGTCCGCTGGAAGTTCCCTATGGCTGGCTGGTGGATTGGGACAAGGATTTTGCCGGCAAATCCGCCCTTGTTTCTGTTCGGAACCGCGGCATTGGGAAAAAAATTGTCGGCCTGGAAATGACTGGACGCGGAATTGCACGGCACGGCTATGCAGTCAAAAGCGGCGAAAGAGAAATCGGCCTGGTGACATCCGGCACTTTTGCGCCGACATTGAATAAGGCAGTCGGCCTCGCGTTTATCGATATGGAATTTACCGCGCCGGGTATGGAGATATCCATCATTATTCGCGACACGGCAAGTGCAGCCAGAGTAGTCAAGCTTCCTTTTTATAAAAGGCCAAAATAAAAAGTACTGTACGCAATGATGCGCAATCAATAAATCAGAGGCTGACAGCCCGGTGAACGCCGGACCTTTTCTGTAAAGACAAAATAATTTTTCCAAGGAGATTCGACATGTCCAAAACAAACCCTACTGACAGGTTGTATTCCAAAGATCATGAATGGGTCAAAGACAATGGTGACGGCACGGCCGTTGTCGGCATTACGGATTACGCCCAGGAAATGCTGACAGATATCGTGTTTGTGGAGCTTCCCCCCATCGGGAAGAAAGTTGCGCAGGGGGAACCGGTTGCCGTGGTCGAATCCGTCAAATCCGTGTCCGACGTTTACGCGCCGGTCAGCGGCGAAGTGATCAAAGTGAATGATGAATTGGAAAACGCTCCCGATTTGATCAACTCGGACGCCTTCGGCAAAGGCTGGATTGCTATATTAAAACTTGTCGACACAGACGAACTCAAATCTCTCCTCAGCGCAGCTGATTATGATTCGCTGATCAAAGAGGAGAAGCACTGAGCATGGACTACTGCCCGCACACAAAGGATGACATTGCCCGGATGCAGGCGGCAATCGGCGTGGAAAGCATTGAAGAGCTGTTTGCCGATATTCCGGGAAAATTTCGACTACAGAAAATACCCGATTTTCCATCCGGTCTCTCCGAACAGGAAACGATTGCGCTGATGTCAGCCATTGCCGCGAGAAACCAAATGCCCCGTCTTACATTGACCGGCGCCGGTGCATATGTTCATTTTATCCCGTCTGTCGTCAGTCATATTGTGGGACGTTCAGAATTCTATACCGCCTATACACCATACCAGGCGGAAATCAGCCAGGGCATTCTGCAGGCGATCTATGAATACCAGACGATGATCGCTCATCTTACCGGCACCGAAATTGCCAACGCCTCCATGTATGACGGCGCTTCCGCCATGGCGGAAGCGGCTGTGCTTTCCGCGAAGATGTCCAACCGCTCAAAAATTATTGTCGCCCGTTCTGTCCATCCTCAATACCGGCAGGTTCTCAGGACCTATTGCTGGGCGAACGGTTATACAGTAACCGAGATTCCCTACGTGGCCTCCGGCCAGCTGGATTTAGCCGGCCTGCAAAGCACACTGGATGAAAACGTTGCCGCCGTTATTGTGCAAAGCCCCAATTTCTTCGGATGCCTTGAAGACATCACCCCCATTGCCGATGCAGCCCATGAGAAAGGCGCGCTGCTTATTTCCGGGTTTACTGACGGCACGTCCCTGGGAATCTTAAAGCCCGCTGGTGCCTGCGGTGCCGATTTTGTCGTGGGTGAAGGACAGAGTTTCGGGAACCCGATCAATTACGGCGGCCCTTACCTGGGAGTCTTTGCCGCGCGCGAAAAATTCCTTCGCCGTATCCCCGGAAGGCTGGCCGGTGCAACGGTCGATAAAAACGGGAAGAGAGGATTTGTCCTGACACTGCAGACCCGCGAGCAGCATATCCGCCGCGAAAAGGCTACCTCCAACATCTGCTCCAACGAAGCACTCTGCGCGCTGGCGGCCTGCATCTATCTCGCCGCTCTGGGCAAAAATCTGAAAAAACTGGCAGCACTCAACGTGAATAAGGCGCAGTACCTGAAAAGCCAACTTCTGCAGATTCCCGGATGGAATGAAGTTTTCTCTGCGCCGATCTATAACGAATTTACCCTTTGCTGCCCCGATGCCCGTGCCGTCAATGAAAAACTGCAGGCGGAAGGAATCATTGGGGCGTATGATCTGCAGAAGGATTACCCGGAGCTGAAAAACACGCTGCTCTTTTGCGCAACGGAAATGCTCTCCAAAAACGATATGGATCGAGTGATCGAGATTATTAAATAAGAGGTTCATCCATGGAACTCATTTTTGAAATAAGCAAGCCCGGACGCAGCGCCGCAAATGTATCAGCAAGCGATGTGCCGGTTGTTGATGTTGATCATATCATTGACAGGAAATATCTACGGGACGACCTGGACCTGCCGGAAGTGGCCGAAATCGACCTGGTGCGGCATTACACCAATTTGTCGCGGCGAAACTTCGGGCTGGATCTCGGTTTTTATCCGCTGGGTTCCTGCACAATGAAGTACAATCCGAAGATTAACGAAAATGTCGCGGCCATGCCCGGATTCACAGGCGTTCATCCCGAAGCCCCGGATGATTTTGCCCAAGGGAATCTGGAGCTGATATACGACATGCAGAAACTCTTGAGCGGAATTTTCGGCATGGCCGATTTCACCCTGCAGCCGGCGGC
>CAZXIP010000157.1:0-5082 GCA_964640755.1 uncultured Smithella sp.
CGACTTTCGTCAGCGGCAGTTTGTCCGTAAATTCCACTTCCCGGGGGCAGGACCACTTGATCAGATGCTCGCGGGAATAGTTTATCAGTTCCTTTTCCATTTCGGCAGAAGCCTTGGTTGCGTCCTTCAGGACAACGAAGGCTTTGACCTTCTCCACCTGAACCTCATCCGGCACGCCGATCACGCAGACCGCCGCCACATCGGGATGTTTGTCCAGACAGGCTTCCACCTGAACCGGATAGACATTCATGCCGGAAGACTTGATCATGCGTTTGAGTCTTAGTTTATAATAGAAATAACCTTCCGCGTCCATGGTAAAAATGTCCCCCGTATGGAGCCAGAGCTTGCCATCAGCGTGTGTTTTGAGAACACTGGCGGTTTCTTCCGGCTGCTCCAGGTAACCCAGCATGACGGCCGGTCCGCTCACGCAAAGCTCTCCTTCCGCGCCGACAGGAACCTCGTCGATGGTGCCGATCCCGACCACCTTGGCCAGCATGTCGGGAAACGGAATGCCCACACTGCCTTCGCGGTATCCGTCAACCGGCGTGGACATAATCGCGGTGACAGCCTCCGTCAGGCCATAGCCTTCGACCAGCTGAACGTTTCCATTCTGTCTTTTGACGACCGCTTCAAACCGATCCTTGACGGTACGCGGCAGAGAATCGGCACCCGAGGATGTATTCTTCAGGCAGCTCAGGTCCGTGGTCTGGAACACTTCATTTTTGGAGAGGGCATCATAGAGCGTCGGAACCCCGACGATGACATTGGGGCGTTTTTTCCGGATGAGATCGGCCACAATTTCCGGCGTAAACTGGGGGACGAGAATGCTCTTGCTTCCGCCCATGAAAGCGGCATTGCAGCATACGCCCAGGCCGAAGCCGTGGAAAATAGGCAGGATCGCCAGAATGGATGAATCCTCCGCCATCAATTCACCACCGCCCCAGTTGGCCACCATCAAACCCTCACTGATAAAATTGTAGCTGGAGAGCATGATCCCCTTGGGAAAGCCCGTCGTCCCGCCGCTGTAGAGGATCACGGCCATTTCATCGGTGTGCATATTTGCTTTCGGCGCCTGCGGGTGCGGGGCGGTCATGAGGTCCTTCCACCACCGGATGGCCGGTCCTGCTTCCGGCACGGGCTTTTCCGCCATGGGCTGCCCCTGGGTTAGCTGGTCAAAGATTTCCGTCAGGATAAGCAGTTCCAGCGGTGTCTTCTCCGGAAGATTTTTAAAACTATCATGGAAAAGGTCCAGCGTGAAGGCCACCCGGCTTTTGCTGACGTTCAGATAATAGGCAATTTCGGCGGGTGTGGAGAGTGGGTGGATCATGCTGGCTACTACGCCGAGCTTATTGGCGGCGTAAAAGCAGATGATGCCCTGCGGAGAGGTCGGCATGGAAATCGTGATCCGGTCGCCCTTCTTCAGGCCAAGCGAAGCCAGCGCGTTGGCACAGATGTCGATGTCCTCAGCAAACTGGCGATAGGTTGAGGTGTAATCAAAAAAATCATAAGCGACGCGGTCCGGATATTTTTCGACCGTCTGAATCAGGGCCTCGTACATCGTCACGCGGGGATAGTCGATCGTCTCCGGAACATTATTATAAAACTTCAACCAGGGTTTTTGATTGGACATAATTTCTCTCCTTTCCGAGTAAATACTAGAACTTTTTATAACTGAAGCATAGCAGGTTTAATGCCAATATGTAAACCAAAGAAATGATTAGGTTATTAATATATTCCTCATTTTTCACGTTAAAAGCTGTTGCATCATGCAAGAGAACTGCTTATAGGAAAGCTATGGAGGAGCGAAAGTGAACCTGATTCAAAAATATCTGATGAAAGATATCGATGTCCTGCTGAATTGTATTGACGAGGCTATCTTAATTGTTGATCGTGACGCCAACATCCTAAAATACAACGAGACCTTCAGCAGACTGACCGACCTGATGGGCCGGTCGCTCGTCGGGATGAATCTTAAGGACATCGTGGCCAGCGGAATACTGAGAGAATCCGCGGCCCTCAAGTCGCTGGAAGTCAAGAAAAAAATTGACATGAATCTGACCTACGAAACCGGACAGACGGCTACGTGGACTTATATCCCGGTATTCGACGAACGGGGTGAACTCGTTATGACCGTCGGAACCGGCCGGGACATGACAAAACTCGTGACCCTGGAAAAAAAGCTCAAAATTTCTGAAACGATCATATCCCAGTATGAGGGCAGAAACTTAAAGATGGCCGGGGACGGAGGCCAGGTGGAGATTATCTACTCCAGTTCCGTCATGCAGCAGGTCATCCGCCTGGGATGGAAAGCGGCCGCCACCTCTTCCCCCGTTTTAATCTGGGGAGAAACAGGCGTCGGCAAAGAAATCATGGCCGCTTTAATCCATCAGCTCAGTGACCGCAGCACCAAACCGTTCGTCGCCATCAACTGCGCATCCATACCCGATGAACTTCTGGAAGCGGAATTATTCGGATATGAAGAAGGTTCATTTACCGGTGCAAAAAGGAGCGGCAAGAAGGGCCTCCTGGAAGAGGCGCATGAAGGAACGCTCTTTCTGGATGAAATCGGCGAATTGCCCTTGAAAATGCAAAGTAAAATATTGCGATTCCTTCAGGAGGGAAAGTTCAAGAAGATCGGCGGTAACAAGACGCAGGTGGTGGATGTTCGAATCCTTTGCGCCACCAATCTCACCATGGACCAACTCATGAACAGCAAACATTTCCGGCAGGATCTCTTTTACCGGCTCGCGGTGATCCCGGTTTTCATCCCGCCGCTGCGTGACAGGCAGGAGGATATCCCGCCCCTGATCCTGCATTTCATTCAGATCTTCAACGCAAAATATAAAACGGACATCAAACTTCCGGCGAAGCTGATGAATCGGCTCTATACTTATGAATGGCCGGGCAACGTACGGGAGCTGAAAAATGTTATTGAGCGGATGGCTATCATGTATGCGTCACAGGAGCTGAGCGAGGAAGACCTTGAACTCATCCTGAATATCAACCCCCGTCAAGACAGCAGCGACCGGTCTCTTCCGGCGCCTGAACCCGCTATGCCCGTGCTGCCCCCTTCTCTGCCCAAGGCGATGGAACAGTTTGAGGAGCAATGGATCCGGCAGGCGTATCAAATGACGGGCACCATTGTTGGCGCCGCAAAATTACTGGGTATCAATCCGTCCACCATCCACCGCAAATTAAAAAAAGGCTCACTCAGACTTGAGTGATTATTGCATTGCTATTGCATTATGCAACAGTTGTCTTGCATGATGAGGCAATCAAAAAGAAGCTGTATGAAAAGACAAAATTTATTGCCGGGAAATATATTTTTGCCTTGACGGGGGCCTTTTCATGGGTAACTCCGCAATCTTATTTTTGTGATTTTGCAGGAAATTGACAAATATTTTATGATGCAGGCGGAAGTCAAACTGTTTCAGATAAATCAGGAAAAGCTCGCGCTCAATCCTGCATGATGCAACGGGAATTTCTCGAAGGGTTTTCCGGGCCAGTTCACGCACCACTGCATGCATGGAGATGAACGAAACGCCAAGCCCCGCGACCACGGCTTCCTTGACGGCCTCGGAACTGCCCATCTCGCCGCAGATGTTGAGCTGGGACAGACTGATCGATTTATTTTCTTTCAGATATTTTTCAAACACATCGCGCGTCGCCGACCCTTTTTCCCGAAGCACGAAAGGCTCCTGCAGCAGCTCGGAAAGACTGACCGCCGTCTTTTTCACCCAGCGGTGGCTTCCGGGAGCAATCAGGATCAGGCGATCATTCCACAGCGGCTCGGCAACCAGTTTTCGATTGAGGGGTTTTTTCCCGATGCAGCCGATTTCCACTTCGTGATCCAGCACCATGTTCATGACTTCTTCGCTGTCTTCCATCTTCAGGAAAACCCGGATATCCGGATGCGCTTTTTTCAGTTCGCTGATGGCTTTCGGCAGCAGATAGGTTGCCGGAATGGTGCTGGCACCGACATAGATATCGCCGCCTGCATTTTCGTGCATCTGCCGTATTTTCTCGTAGGCTTCTTTGCGCAAACGAACCATTCGTTGCGCGTAGTCGTAAAGAATCTTTCCCTCAGGGGTCAGAGAAATTCCGGCATTGCTGCGGTTCACCACTTTGACGCCCATGCAGTCTTCGATGTTGCGGATGTTCTTGGTGAGCGCCGGCTGAGTCAAAAGCATGGTTCTGGCGGCACGGCTGAAGCTCCTTTGCTCAACCAGGGCAATCAGCGCCTCCAGCTGCTGAAGGGTCAGATTTTTTAACAGGTCATTGGTCATGATTGATTTTATAGCACAAATATCCTCCGGCAACAAAGGCTATATAAGGCAAAATAAGTACGACAATCTTTTTCAAATATTTCAGTAACGACTCTTCAAGTGATTGTGATACTATTTGCCCGAAAAAAACGCTTCCGGAAACAGCCGGACGAAATTATCTATAAAAAGGAGGATTTATGAAACTTGCGGATATGTTTTCACTGAAAGGAAAAGTCGCATTGGTGACAGGTGGCGGTCGGGGAATCGGAAAATTCATTGCCACAGGACTTGCGGAAGCGGGTTCCGATATCATCCTGACATCCCGAAAAATAAAAAATCTTGAAGCAACAGCTAAAGAACTGGGGGAAAACCAGAACGTAAAAACGCTGGCCATTGCCTGCGACATGGCCAAAGAAGACGCTATTGATGCCATGCTGGCCGAAGCGGTGGCAAAATTCGGACACATCGATATTCTGGTCAATAATGCCGGCGCAACCTGGGGTGCCCCGACGCTGGACTTCCCGCTGGAAAAATGGGACCAGCTTTTTAATGTCAACGTTCGCGGCGTCTGGATTCTCACGCAGAAAGTCGCGCGCATTATGAAAGAGCAGGGCGGAGGCAACATCATCAACATTTCATCCGTCATGTCCTTCCGCGGATCACTCGAAGAAGCCCATCCGGCTGTTCCCTATAATTCCACCAAGGCGGCCATCAATCTTCTGACCATGAATCTCGCGGTAAAGCTGGCCCCTTATCATATCCGCGTCAACGCCATCGCACCGGGTTTTTTCCACACGGATATGATGGCCTACATCGA
>CAZXIP010000158.1:0-5047 GCA_964640755.1 uncultured Smithella sp.
ATTACCTTTAATTATAATGCCTTGACATCAAGAAGAACATTTCTTATAAATTATTAAATGTTTATTGCTTTTTACGAATCGAGATTCTGAACCAAAAGGTGATGTATGGCGCAACCGCAAATTAATATTCCCATGGATAAAATCAGAGATTTTTGTCTCCGATGGAAGATCGTGGAGTTTGCGTTGATCGGTTCCGTGCTTCGTGACGACTTCAGACCGGACAGCGATATAGACGTGCTGTTAAGTTTTGAGGCAAATGCCGGCTGGAGTCTCTATGATATCGTGGACATGAAGGATGAACTCAAAGCCATGTTTGGTCGCGAAATTGATCTTGTGGAGAAAGAAGCCATCCGCAATCCATATCGTCGTCGTGTCATGCTGACGGACAAAGAGGTGCTTTATGCCGCGTGACGAAAAACGTGATCCGGCATACCTTTGGGATATGCTGGATGCAGCAAAGGCGATAATGGCCTTTGCGACCAATCGCACATTTCATGACTATCAAACAGATAGAATGTTAAGAAACGCCATCGAACGAAATATGGAAATTATCGGCGAAGCTGCAAATCGTATTTCTGAAAGATTTCAAAAAAGTCATACGGAAATACCATGGGGAAGCATTATTGGCCAAAGAAATATTTTGATACATGAATATGGTGAAATCAAGGATGAAAGAATATGGGCTGTTGTGACGAACCGTATTCCAGAACTCATCCAATTCCTCGAGCCGTTGCTTCCAATGAATCCTATCACGGATGATGAACGGCAATAAAACCTTTCACGCAGTTATGAATTTAACAATAACCTTTCTCGTTCTTGGCCCGTCGAATTCACAGAAGAAGATCGACTGCCAGGTTCCTAAAACCAGGTTTCCATTTTCAATGATGACCATTTCGGACGCGCCGACCAGTGAGGATTTGACATGGGCTGCCGAATTGCCTTCCGCGTGCCGGTAATTTGAAGACAAAGGGACAGCGCGGTCCAGGGCCGCCAGGATGTCACGGGGCACGTCCGGGTCTGCATTCTCATTGATCGTTATCGCCGCGGTGGTGTGGGGCGTGTAAACCAGTCCGATGCCCGAATCGATTTTTGCCTCGCTCGCCGCTTTCTGCACAGCCTCAGTGATGTCGATCATCTCAAAGCGAGCATGTGTCTGAAGAGAGATCTCTTTCATGGGGATTCCGCTGCTGATGGAGAAGTATTTTTGATTGCCGTGTAAATATCGCCGATGATCTCTTTGGAGAGATGCTGCATGGCCCGGCTTGCAGCATCGCAATATCCTTGTGGAGACGATTCCTGCAGGGGCTCCGTCCGGACATATTTTTTCTGAAAGATTGTTCTTTTGCCGGCCCGGTTCACCCGGGAGTCCTGCAGGGCAATGGTCATGCGGATAACGGCGGTTTTGCTGTTTTTCCGGATGTCGAGCAGAAATTCTTCGATGCCGCCTGAAACGATAAAGCGTCCCTCCTGGGCTTGCTGATAGGAAAAAACCGTCTGGAAAAGACCGCTTCCCGTCATGTCGTCGAGAATCCGGTCGGCTACCATGTCCGCGGGATTGACGGCCCATTGGGAATAATTAAAGGAGTCTATTCTGTAATCGTCGTTGCGAAATATCATTCTTGCCGAATTGTAGGCGGCGGCGATGGAAAAACGGTTGAATTTGATCGAAGCCTCGAGTTTGCCCGGTTGATTCCAGGAGGGTGCCGGGTAATTTAAGATATATCTTTCTACATTGTACTGCGGTTTCCCACCTGTGAAGCATCCGGTAAGCAGCAAAGAAAAAACCACCATCATGAAGAATGTGCCTTTTGATTTTTTGAGAAAACCTTTTAGCTTGCATAAAAAAAATCGCATGAGGTAGTTCCTTTCATTACTCCATGGGCTGTCGCGGCGGCGGCGGTTTTGAGAATAACAGCTGCGACGGATTCCGGTTTAAGCTCTCCGAAAGCCTTTGCATGTTTTCCGAGGCTGTCCGTAAATTTTCCGATGTGTCTTGCAGATTGTTTGAGATGGTTGCTGATTTTTCGCGCAGATTCAAAGACTCTATTTCTTTTTTGGTTTGTCCGATCAGGATGCGTGCATCAGACAATACACCGAGGGCTTCCGTGATCGTTTGATCCACCTTGCCCTGGCCAACTGTTTTATTAATACTGGCAATGGTCTTATCGAGATTGGCGGAGGTAGATTCCAGATTGGCCATGATATTATTGATGCGTTTCCCCGACACGAAATTTTCAATGGCCAAAGCGGTGTTTTTCAGGCTGGCGGAAATGCCCTTGAAGTCGATGTCCTTGATGTTTTGCATAATGACGCTTGTGTCAGACAGAAAACGGCTGATTTCCGATTTGCGTGATGGAATAACCGGATAATCCGGTTTAAAATGAAGTTTGGGTGAATTGGCTAATTCGCCTTCAGCGATCCGGTCGAGTTCGATAAAGACAATACCGGTGATGCCGGCAGTTTTCAGCGAGGCGATGGTCTGGTGCTGCATACTGCTTTCCAGATCAATCTTCATGATCACCTCAATCAGGCGGTGATCAGGCGCAACGCCGATGCTTTGAACCGTTCCGATTTCCACCCCCCGGTATTTGATGGCTGAATCCACCTGTAATCCCTGCACGGATTCATCAAAATATACCGCGTAGAGGGCCCCCTTCATCAGAATCCTGGATGCTCCGACCCAGATGATTGTGGCGGACAGCAGCAACATACCGATAATGACAAAAATACCGATTAAAAATTTCGAGCTGTTAGTTGTCATAAAACCTCTGTTCAGCAGGTGCGGAAGGCAATTGACGTAAAAAGAAACTTTTCACCCGCGGATCTGTTGCCTGTTCTTTCAACTCCAGGGGTGTTCCTTCGGCAATCATTCCTTTTGCTTCTTTATCCAACATTAACACTCTATGGGCTATTTTGTAAATAGATTCCAGTTCGTGGGTTACAATCACCATGGTTGTTCCCAGAGCTTCATTGGTCTTGATGATCAGATTGTCCAGTTCCACCGCAGTTACCGGATCGAGACCGGCGGATAATTCGTCAAAGAAAAGCACGCGGGGATCCAGCGCCATGGCCCGCGCTATGCCGGCCCTTTTTCTCATGCCTCCTGAAAGCTCCGACGGATGATGATTTTCGTAACCGGCCAGATTGACCATGCCTAATTTCATTTTGATAATCTGGTCTATGGCGTCGGGACTGAGATCCGTGTACTCCGAAAGCGGCAGCGCGATATTTTCTTTGATCGTCATCGAACTGAACAGGGCGCCGGACTGAAAAAGGACACCGATATTCTGCCGGTAAAGATGGAGATCTTTTCCTCCGGCATGTGTAATATCAGATCCCTGATACAAAACCTGGCCGGCGGCAGGTTTTTGCAGCCCGATCATGATTCTCAACAGGGTTGATTTGCCGCATCCCGATTCACCGACAATCACCAGGACCTCCCCTTTATATACCTCGAAGCTGACATCTTCAAAAACAACATTGTTCCCGAAGCGGGCGGCCAGGTTTTTCACTGTGATGACGGGTATGTTCTTCGATGAGTCCAAGACAAAAACTCCTTCGGCTGATTCCCTATAGAATGCTGTATCGCTTAACGTAATAAAGCATAACGGCAAAAATGGAATCGGTCAACACAATCAAAAAGATTGCCGCGACAACGGCGGAGGTTGTATATTTACCGACATCCTGAGCGCCCGAGCGAACCTGGAATCCCCGCTGGCAGCCGATGGCGGAAATAAGCCCGGCAAACACGGCGGCCTTGATCAGGCTGGTCACGACATCAAATACCTGGATCGTTTTCATCGACTGGGTAAGGTAGGTTTTTACCGTCAGATCCAGACTGGTGATGCCGATGATCATGCCGCCGAGAATGCCGGCGAGATCGGCATAAATGGTCAGGATCGGCACGACGATGATAGTGGCCAGAACTTTCGGAATGGCCAGAAAGCGGATCGGATCAAAGCTCATGGTCTGCAGTGCGTCCACTTCCTCGTTAACCACCATGGTGCCGATCTCCGCGGCAAAAGCGGAGCCGGAGCGTCCCGCGACTAAAATGGCCGTCATGATAGGTCCCAGCTCTTTGACCATGGCAAAACTGACCAGCGCGGGGACATAAATGTTTGCACCGAATTGCCTGAACTGTAAATAAGACATGAAGGCCATGATCAAACCCATCAAAAGGCCGATCAGGGCAACAATCGGCAGTCCATCCACACCCGCCCGACGAATGTAAAAAAGGACATCCTTCCCTCGAAGTGTTTTGGGATGTCTCAAGGTATAAGCCAGAGCAACCAGCAGTTCACCGATAAACGTCACAAAATTGACAAAATCGTGGGCCAGGTAAATCGATGCCTGCCCCATCTGGCTGATCACGCCTTCGCTGGACTTTTCCGCATGCAATGGTAATTGGGTCAGCGCATCTTCGTGAATGACGCTGAAGATGCCTTTGGCTTCATCACTTAAATTGATCAACCGGCAGGGGATATTCCGGGAGGTAGAGCCCTTTTCAATTTGAACCAGGGCCAGCGCCGCTGCGCTGTCCAGATAACAGATTTCAGAAAGATCAATGGTTACGGATCGTGTTTCCTGCTGCGAAATCTCGCGCTTGATATCATCCGTAAATGCAATCAGATTTTTCAGGCCAAATTCACCGGCAAGGTAAATGAAAAGATTTAAATCTTCCCATTGAAAAGAAATCTGATAATCTACCTGACACTCTCTTTTTAGGGGTTCTGTCATTACAAAGTCTTTATTTAGTTTTAATAAGACATATTCAGGAAAATATAATTCTGGAAAGTATTTAAGCCCGTCAGATGATCTTGTCAATATAAATTGAGGGAACCTTGATTTGCCTCCCTTCTTCCACGTTTTGTTCAATCCCGATAAACGTTCCATTGAAGGAAAGGGCAAAACCGGGTTTTTGTCATGATCTTGCCCGGATGGGAGAGTTATTAAATAACAATATAAATCATGGTGTTACAATATTGTTTTGCCTGATATGCAATTCTGGCACGCAAATTTCATTAGTATAAAGGCAAATAAACAAACT
>CAZXIP010000159.1:0-5045 GCA_964640755.1 uncultured Smithella sp.
CCGCAACCTGCTGATTACAAATCAGCTGCTCTACCGATTGAGCTACGCCAGCAAATCCTTCTAATTCAAATCGTTTCGCAGGAAGCTTTCCTTGCTTTAAACGCAACAAAACCATTACACTGCTTCGTGCGAATTGCGGACTTTAATTTTTATACTTGTTTTTGTCAAGTAAATTTTTAAATTATTTACACAAATATCCGGGAATGAAAACAGAATGATCTAATCTTTATCACCGAAATAATCCGCTGAGAAAATGTATATTTCAGTTTCCTTATCTTTCCATGCTCTTGGGGGCAGACCGGCTTTGTAACAGGTCTCTTTTAAAAAATCATCCCTGTCCCAGCCATACTCGGTTGCCACTTGAGGCAGGAGCAAACCGGAGTTATAACCACGGACAATGTAAATGCCATGCTTTCCCACCTCAATTTCATCAATATTCTTAATCTTTTGCAAAGGACTCAAAACTGAGATTTCAAAACTTAAATCTCTGATCTCATCACTTTTGACAGACGGAAAACGCGGATCGTGAAAAGCCGCGGCGACAGCCATTTCCTGAACTGTTTCTCCGAGAGGCTTGACAGCTTTAATATAGCCGATACAACCGCGCAGATGACCCCGTTTTTTTAAAGTAACGAAGGCACCTCTCTTTTCCTTAAGAATCGGCAAATCCATCGTCAATTTAGGTATTTCTCTGTTTCCGGCCTTTGCGACGATTGCCCTTTTGGCAATTTCCAGAAGCGTGGTTTTTTCCTGATCTGTTAATCCCATTTTCTCCTCTTGTTTCTTATCTATAGTAAACTGCTGATGCATAACCAACCACTGAACTTTTGTCCCCTGTCACATCACCGGAATTGGCGTATTTCAAAAGCAGAGAACGACGGGCACCCAGTTTTTGTGAAGTCAGCATGGCCACCGCTATCGGTCCTCCACCGCAGGCTTCTGTTTTGTCCAAGGCCAGGTTTTCTAAAAGCCCTTCGACATCATTATCTTGAATGTGCTGGATGACAATCCCGTCTAACGCTCTTGCTTCCTTGTAACCATGAAAATGAGACAGATCACTGCTTGCGACAATCAGTACACGCCGGTCTTTAGCCGCCTGAAAGACTGCATCAGCAAGCGCAAGGCAGGTTTCGGCGCTTTGATCCCCCATCACCAGCGGCACAAAAGAAAAATCCCCCAAAACCACCTGTAAAAAAGGAAGCTGAATATCCAGGGAATGTTCCTGTGTATGGGCAGCAGGGAAGTCAACAATGATATTACCGTACGATTTGATCCTGCCGGCCAGTTTTTCATCAACAGGAACCACACCCAGCGGTGTTTCATACCCCCCTTCACTATATATGGACACACCCCCAAAAGCGACCCGGTGACTGGGACCCACAAGAATAACCGAATCATATCGTTTTCCCAAAAGCAGCTTATAAGCATATGCTGCCACCTGGCCGGAATAAACATAGCCAGCGTGAGGCACAATTAGTGCCGTAACATCTCCTTCTAGTTCCTGTAAGGGCACATTTTGAATATACCTCGTGATATCGTCCCTTAAAACGGAAGAATCCCCCGGATACCAGGAACCGGCGATAACAGATTTTCTTATTTTTCCCATATGCCTATTTAAACCGCCAGATTGTACCTTGATGACTGTCTAAGACTTCAACACCGAGCGCAGCCAGCTGATCCCTCAGCAAATCCGCCTCCTGCCAGTTTCCGGCTTTTCTGGCAGTCTCCCTTTTTTGAACAAGCTCGGCGACATCGCGATGCAGTGCTTGTTCTCCAATATCCATAATTCCCAGTATTTCGTTTATCTTTTCCAGTGCTTTAATAATCTTTTGCGCGTCAGGCCCGCTGATTTTACCCTGCGCCAAGGGCACATTGATCTTACCAATAAAACCAAAGAGGGCCGCCAGGGCGCCAGAGATGTTGATGTCGTCATCTAAAGCTTTCTCAAAGTCATGGTGAAGGTCGTAAATCATCTGATCAACATCGGGATCATCTTGAGCATGATTTTCAATGACCTGCAGCCGGTGGATAAACGTATCAATTTTTTTAACAGTGTTTCTGGCCATCTGCAGGGCCTTTTCAGAATAGCTGATCGGTTTTCGGTAATTCATTCCGAGCAGAAAAAAACGGATATCCCTGCCTCGATAACCATTTTCTTTGAGCTGTGCGATGGTGACCGCGTTATTCAGAGAACGGGACATTTTTCTTCCGTCCACCAGGATCAATTCAGCCCCGATCCAGTATTGTGCACCGCTGTGGCCGGAAAACGCCCTGTTGATCGCAATAATATTTTCACAATGGGGAAACGTTTCATCGGCTCCGCTGATATGAATGTCATAAGCCGTTCCCAGGTATTTTTGAGACACGGCCGCGCATTCCAGGTGCCAGCCGGGCCGGACGTTGCCCCACCGGGTCTTATGATAAATTCCTCTTTTTAACTCACTCAAATTTGCCCTTTTCAGAAGCGCAAAGTCTGCCGGGCTGTCTTTTTCATAATCATCAAGATCAATCGATTGTCCCAAACGGGTCTTGGCCAGATCGATATTGGAAAGGCGACCATAATCGGCCAGCTTGGAAATATCGAAATATACCGAATGAAGCTTTTCGTATGCATATCCTTTATCCATCAGCTTTTCAACGATCTTGAGCATGGCATCAACCGTTTCAGAAGCTTTTATATAAATATTTTCCGGGCGGATATTTAAATATTGCGCATCATCAAGGAAAATCTGCAGATATTTGTTGGAATACTCCGCTAAATCTATCTCCGCCTTTTCTGACCCGCGAATGGATTTATCAGTGATATCAACAATATCAATAACATGTTTAACCTTGTATCCTTTGAAAATCAAATATCTGGATAGCAGATCGGATACAACCAGGCGCCTGTAATTTCCAAGGTGAGGCGCATCATGGACGGTCGGACCACACGTACGCATGAACACCTGTTCGGATTTCAGTGGACGGAAAAGGGTTTTCCGGCGTTGCAGAATATTATAAAGGTTCACCGTGGCCAGTTCTTCTTTAACTGCGAATAACTCTGTACTCAAATAACGCTCACCGCTATCCGGAAAAACAACCACGATCAGACCTTCTTCCATCTGGCGGGCCTTCTGGGCGGCGACAAACATGGCCGCTCCTGAACTCATTCCCGCCAGAATGCCTTCTTCAAGGGCAAGCCTGCGCGACATCTCAAAAGCGTCTTCATCCAGGATATTCACTTTCTCATCAAGGCGCTTCTTGTCAAAAATCCCCGGACGGTATGACTCGCGCATATTTTTGAGTCCTTGAATCTTGTGCTGGAGATAAGGCTCTACGCCGATAATCTGAATCCCCGGATTCAGTTCCTTGAGTTTTTTGGAAAGCCCCATGGCTGTACCGGTCGTGCCAAGGGTGGATATGACCATGGTCACCTGACCTGTGGTCTGGTCCCAGATTTCCTGTGCGGTCCCGAAATAGTGGGCGGCAACATTGTCCTCGTTATTAAACTGATCCGTACCGAAATATTTGCCGGGGTTTTCACGCAGCATGCGATAGGCTTCTTCAATGGCACCGTCTGTCCCCAGCGATGCCGGGGTAAAATGCAATTCGGCACCCAGAGCCCTCAATATTTTTTTGCGTTCTTCGCTTGCCGCTTCAGACATGGTGAGACAAAGCCTGTAACCTTTAGCGGCGGCGATCATGGCGAGACCAATGCCTGTGTTACCGCTGGTCGCTTCCAGGATGATTTTATCATGGTTTAAATCACCCCTTTTTTCAGCGCTTTCAATCATAAACAGGGCGGTGCGGTCTTTAATGGAACCGCCGGGGTTGGCAGACTCCAATTTTGCCAGAATCTTCACCTTTTTATTGGGATTGAGTCTTGTTATTTCGACAAGAGGCGTGTTGCCAATCCGATCAACAATACTTTTATATGTTTTTATCATAACATACCCTATGGATCAAAAACACGTCACTCCCTTGTCGGCAAATGGCTTTTTAACGGGGCAAAGATTCATCCTGGATAAACGTTGATCAGCTGTCCATTTTGGGCAGAGAAATTTTTATGAACGAAACTCCCTGTTCTTTCAGATCCGTTTCTTCCTGCGGAGTCGTTGTACCTTTTATGTTTCTTTTTTCTTCATCGCCGTAATGGATTTTCAGGGCAACTTCGGCAAATTTATCCCCGACATCTTCAAAGTTTTTTTCAATATACTGGTGGAATACCTGCAGAGTCCGGTCCGGGGGAATATCCGGATTATTTTTTTTATCCGACATTTTTGAATCCTTCCCCATAATGGCAATGGAAGAAGGAACAATTTCCACATTCGAGCTGTTACAGACAGGACAGCAAACCAGCCTCCTGGCGTTCTGCTCAATCCAGGCCTGCCGGTCTTTAAACCAGCCTTCAAACTTATGACCGTTGTCACATTTTACATCATAAATAATCAAGTGTCGGGCACCTTCTGTTTAAATAAATCAGATTCAATAAAAACATGTGGACATTTGGCAATAAATTTTATAACGTTCCTGCCCGTGTCGGGATGTGGCCCAGCTTGGTAGGGCACTGCGTTCGGGACGCAGGAGTCGCGCGTTCAAATCGCGCCATCCCGACCATTCTTTTCCTGCTTGAATATTTCTAACCCACAACGGACGCCATCTTAAAGATCGGCAGATACATGGCGATAATCATACCCCCGACAATGCCGCCAAGAAAAACCATCATCACTGGCTCTAAAAGAGCGGTCATGGAGTCGACGGCCGCATCCACTTCATCGTCGTAAAAATCGGCAATCTTGTTGAGCATGGAATCCAGGGCGCCGGTCGCTTCGCCGACGGAAATCATCTGGACGACCATCGGCGGGAAAATGCCTGTTTCCGAAAGCGGTTCGGCAATAGACCTCCCCTCGCTGATGGCCTGTCTTGTTTTCATTAAAGCATCTTCCACGACCACGTTGCCGGCTGATTTGCTGACGATATTCAAGCCTTCCAGAATCGGCACACCGGAACTCATCATGGTTGCCATCGTCCGTGAAAACCTGGCCACGGCCACCTTTTTCATGACC
>CAZXIP010000160.1:0-5044 GCA_964640755.1 uncultured Smithella sp.
TGACAGCGTGTCCCGTCCCGAATGGCCAGGGCCGCACTTTTTCCGGTGCGACGGATTTCACCTCGGCCAGTTCCTCCCCCATGCTGATTTCACCTTCCGCCAAAACGTGATAGGCGATGATGACCTGATTTTGTTCAGGAAACGGATAGATGCCGATCATGCTCTCCACCCTGGCGTCCAGATCAAGCTCTTCCTTGACTTCACGGATAACCGCTTTCTCCGGGGATTCGCCTTTTTCCAGGAAACCTGTTATCAACCCGAAAAATTTCAGCGGCCAGGCTTTGTTGCGTGCCAGAAGAACATTTCCACGATATTCGATCATGGCGGCAACGACGGGCAGCGGATTGTCCCAGAATACATAGCCACAATTTTGGATGGGGCATGCCAGGTAATCCCTGCCGTTGATGTTTGTTGTTGCAAGTTCGTGTCCGCAGTGCAGGCAATATTTTATTTGCGCCATTTATTGACCTCCTTTAAAAAATCGTTTAGCCACCGAAGACGTGTTTCATAATTCATGATTCCGTATTCCCAGACCTTGACATGCAAGGGATCGACTTTTCTTTCGATCATGTGGCTGTGGGCTTCTTTCAGGTCATGGATGATGTCGGTCACCGCTCTGATCTGGTGCTGGATCTTTTCGATTGCTTTGTTCTTCGGCAGGTAGCGCAGAAAATTGGACTTGATGCAGAACAGGTCTTTACGGAAGAAGTCATACCGGAAGGACCGGTCTTCTCCCTCTGCGTTTTCCAGCCACTGGAGAAAATCCGCCCGTCCCCGGTCGGTGATTGAATAGACGTGGCGGCTCGGCGCGCCGTCCTGATGTTTGACGGTTTTCACAACAAGACCGTCCGCTTCCAGCTTCTTTAAGGTTGGATACAACTGCCCGTCATTGATGCCGAATTCACCAAACATTTTTTGAGTCATCTGAGACTTAATCTCATAACCGTGGGAGCAGCTGAACATTAAACCACCGAGAATCATGTATTTTACAGACATATGGGTTCCTTTTGTTTCTGTGTTATGAAGACCCCGCATGGTTGTATCGGGATGCCAGAATATTGTTGATTAAAAACTGTTTTGAGAAGTGTCCGCCTGTTACATAGAACATCATGTCCTCCCTGCCGAGCAGCTTATTTCTGATCTTGTCTGAAGGCATCCCTTGCCGATGAAGGCCTAATATTTCGTTTTGGAGGTTTTTCATGTATTTGATTTTTTCCGACAAAGCATTGCCGCCGCTGGTCACAACACCCTTGAGGCTGCAGAAAAGCGTATCAATTTTGAGCTTTGATAGATCCTCCAGAGATGCAAGCATCCGGTCGAAATCTTCATCCCGGCGCAGGTAAATGTTCTTGACACCGCAAAACATATCTCCGGTAAAAAGCCATTTTTTATAAGGTTCGTAAAGGCAGATATGTCCCGCCGAGTGGCCATGAACATGGATGACCCGGAATTGATAAGGGCCAATAACAATAAAATCCTTGATCTCTGTCGCTTTGGAGCCTTCCGGATAATCCCAGATGTATTTCTGGTATAATTTCAACTTAACGTTGCGGGGATTTTCGATGTACACAATGGAATCCCGGTGAGCGAGGATCGCCGCAGAATACGTTTGCTGGATTAGATGATTATTGCCGGTGTGGTCTTCATGATAATGCGTGTTGATGATTTGGTTAATCTTCTTTTCTTTCAGCGCTGACAGGAATTCAATGCCGGCAAAACTGGTACCCGTGTCGATCAGCGTGTCTTCCAGTAAAAAGGCATGGACAAAATAGGGAACAAATTTCCCGATGCTTCTTCCCATTTTGTAAATGGTAAGGTCTTCATATGTGGATGTTTTCAGCATGATTTACCCGCTTCCCAGGATTCCCTGGTGGGAAAAAGTTCTTTAACCTCACGGGAAATGATTTCCTGCCATAACCATCATTTGTAATATATCTTACTATTAAGGTATTGCCATGTCAAGATAATTTTCCATGAATGATTATTTTGATTCGAAGCCGGATATCGAATTTTGTCGAAACGATCGTGAAATTAAGCATTAACAAGGCCCGCTGATCGTTTCTGGCTCTTCGGCAATATATCCGGACGGCTTATGCTTCGGTTTGAGGAGGCTTTTCTTCAACCTCTTTGGCCGAATTTATGTCTTGTATCTTCTCCCCGGCAGGCTGCTCGGTTTCCGGTTTGAGTTCTGGTGGTTCCGTCGCTGGTGCTTCTGGTTGTTCAGGGGCTGTCGATCCGTCTGAAACTTCCGCGGGGATATTGTGCTTCTGTTCGATCTCGTCGAGCCAGAGAGTATGGCGATGTCGGGCGTAATCCAGGCGCACTTTCCCCGTGAAGATACCGCGCACCATCGGCCAGTTGGGCCTGAGCGCAATTGCTGCCATGTGTGCGAGGAAAGCCAGAAAGAATAAAACAAAACCAATATTGTGAATCCATGTGGCCCATAAAAGCACCGTGTGAGACAGATCCGGTGCGTAAATATTCTTATAGGTTTTTACCAGGCCCGAAAGGATCAGCATCAGGATAATGAAGGCCATGCCAGCATAGGCCAACCGCTGTTCAGGCAGGTATTTGTGCATGGGCGGCTCCTTGCCGAGGCCGATAAAACTTTTTATAACAGTAATTGAAGCCGCGGCGTCGCCTTTTTGCGGAAGCAACCCTTTTTCGCCACGCAGTCCGTGATAGACCAGGTGGAATATTCCCACGGCTGAGAAAACAAGGGCTGCCGCGTAATGAAGGTATAATGAGGTGATAAAATCGGCGGACCAGCCCAGGCCCGGAAGGGTAATAATATAGTAGCGCTTGGCAACGGGCAGCTCAAAGATGCCTGTAAAGAGCAGGACGAGGCCCGAAATGGCGATCGCCCAGTGTTCCATGAGTTCAAGCCCGCTGTGCCGGACAACGAGATTTTTGTGAACGAGGATTTTCTCAGTCATTGTGTTCATCCTCCTTTTTTAGCTGTTCTTTGCGACGGGATATCCAGCTGAGTGCACCCGCAGCGATCACACCCAGAGCTGGCGCGGCCAGGACTGCCTGGCCCAGCGGATCGGTGGTTGCCATCCTTCTTACAACATCCGGTTTCATATCCGGCTGCCCCGGTTTTTTCCGCATGGTTTTATTGATCTGCTCAAAAGACACGGGTGAAACATAAAGGGTGGATGTCCCGCCGTTTTCCGTTTTACCGTATATAAAACCATTCATCGCGCGGACGCGTTCCTTCGCTATTTTTTCAATTTCTCGCCGCGGTCCGATGAGCATTGCTTTGCGCGGGCATGCCTCGATGCAGCCGGGCAGTTTTCCCTCCTTCAAACGTTCATTGCAAAGGTCACATTTATACATCACGCCGTTGCCCATAAAACCGGGCAGCACGTGAAGATAGATTCCCACGCCGGACTGGCGCTGGGGGATTTCCCAGGGACAGACATCCTTGCACTTGGCCCCGCCGAAACACTGATTCTGCTCAATCACCACCGCGCCGTTTTTTTCTTTGTGATTAGCTGAAAAAGGACAGATGGTTGCACAGGCCGGGTTCTCGCAATGCATACAGCGGCGTGGAACAAAGATGGTTTTCCCGTCGATCTGAGTTTTGTGGATGTAAATGAAATTGTATGGCGTCAAACGGTTGAAGACCTCTTGCTTCTTTGACCAGTCTTCGATGGTTTTGCGTGGCCAGGGTTCTGGAATGTTGTCCACAACCGGCGGAATTTTATCCTTATTGATTGCTTTGCATGCTGCGACGCACGCAGGAACCTGAATACCTTCGCAGCCGTCACACAGGCTCAGGTCAATGAGCGTTGCTAATTGCCGGTCCGTTGCAGCCCCGGCCGGTTTCGGCAGACTCAAGCCGGCCAGCGTGGCTGCCCCTCCGGTGATCTTTAAAAAAGACCGGCGGCTCAGATTAAAACTGTTCTTTTTGTTCATGACAGGCCTCCATGTAAGGATCACGAAAGGTCAATAAACCTGGATAATGCATTGTAAAATTCCTTCCGTTGTTTTTCCTGGTTTCCGGAAGGTTCAGCAAGGCATTTCTCCATATGGGTTGAGATGATCGCCCCGCCTGTTTTTTTCATGGCGGCTGTTACGGCCGACACCTGGGTTAAAATATCAACGCAAGGCGCGTCTGCTTCAATTAAGCGCTGCAGGCCACGCACCTGTCCTTCAATCCGTTTTAAACGGGCGATAATTTTTTTCTTTTCTGCATTCATTTATATACCCCATGGGGGTATATTACACAAGCCATGGGTTTTTGTCAAGGGGCATTTATGCGGTGGGTAACCGGTTAAAACACTGCTGAATATTTCCTGATTTTTCTTGACACCACAAACAGATGGCCGCTATATTCGACAAACATTTTTTACAACTTCCCTATTTGGTGACTCAATGCAAATAATTCTATACATCATTCTGGCGGTTCTCCTGATGATTGTCGTGCTGCTCATCTGGCAGTTGAAGCGGAGCTCTATTGACTGGACGCCTTTGTCAGGAAGACTGGAGGCCTTGCAGGATGCGCAGGAAAGAACGGATCGTTCCGTTCGCGATGAGATTGCCCGTTCGCGCACCGAAACACAGTCGCAGTCGCAGCAGGAAAGAACGGAACTTGCGGGATCACTGAAATCTTTTGGCGATTCCGTCCAGACGCGTATGGCTGACATCGCCAAAATTCAAAATGATCAAATGGAAAGCTTTGCAAGGCAACTGTCTATTCTTACTGCGACCAACGAGAAAAAGATGGATGATATCCGCCTGATCATTGACGGAAAACTTAAGCAAATCCAGGAGGACAATACGCGCCAGCTGGACCGTATGCGGGAAACCGTTGATGAAAAATTGCAAAACACACTGGAGAAACGCCTGGGAGAATCCTTCAAACAGGTTTCCGAACGGCTCGAACAGGTCCACCAGGGGCTGGGCGATATGCGCACACTGGCCGCGGGCGTGGGGGACCTGAAAAAAGTGCTCACCAATGTCAAGTCACGCGGCACCTGGGGGGAAGTCCAGCTGGGCGCGCTTCTGGAAGAAATATTGTCGCCGGAACAATACTTAA
>CAZXIP010000161.1:0-5034 GCA_964640755.1 uncultured Smithella sp.
TTTCAAACGGTTATCATCAAATATTTCTATTCATTTTTTCAACTACTTGTAGGTGAACGGTTACTAAAGCAAAACTTCATCTAGGCAATGTCTTTCAAGCAATGCATGGGGCGGGACAGATCATGTCAGGTCCAGGCGCTTAACCAAATTGCGCCCGCTAAATCTGTTCCATTTTTTTGGCCAGCAGTTCACGGATGATTTTCGGGTTGGCTTTCCCGCCGGAGGCCTGCATGACCTGGCCGATCAGAAAGCCCATGGCTTTGCTCTGACCGGCACGGAAATCATTGACTGCCGACGGCTGTTCACCCAAAACCCTGTCGATAAGCGAATCAAGTTCAACGCGGTCGGAAACCTGCTTAAAACCCTTAGCATGTATAATGGATTCCGGCGCTTGGTCAGAGTTAAACAGATGGATCAGCACTTCGCGGGCTGCGTTGGCGTTGATTTCGTCATTGGACAGCATTTTCAGCAACACGGCAAAGCGGGCCGGGGTCACAGGCGTTGTGCCCAGTTCCTGGCCGCGGTCCCTGACAGCCGGAATAAGCTGCGTGGTAAGCCAGTGCATGGCCGTGCGCGGAGCGATCCCCTCTGTAAGTAACGCTTCAAAATAACCCGCAACTTCCGGATCGGTGCTCAAAAAGGTTGCTTCCTCACCGCTCAGGCCATGCTGTGAAACAAAGCGCCCGGCCCTTGCGGCGGGCATTTCCGGAAGCCGCGAGCGCAGAAGTTCGATCTCCTGCGCCGACAACTCGATTGCCGGCACTGTCGGATCGGGAACGCACGGGCCTTCAAACTTTGCCCGCATCGGCAGGGTGACTTTTTTATCCGGGTCCCACAAACGGGTATGCAGAACCACGGTTTCATTCGCCTGGACACATGCGCTCTGGCGGGTGATTTCATGCGCAATGGCGTCACCCACATGACGGACAGAATTCATGTTTTTTACTTCCACCTTGGTATTCATCTGTCCGGTGCCTTTCGGACGAATGGAAATATTGGCATCGACGCGCATGGTGCCATTTTCCATGCTGCACTCGGAGGAGCCCGCGTAGCGAACCTGTGTCCGCAGCGCCTTTAAAAATTCCATTGCCTGATATGGCGTGCGAAAATCCGGCTCTGTGACAATTTCCACCAGCGGCGAGCCGGCCCGGTTGAAGTCCACCAGGCTGATCGGCACACGCCCTTCCATTTCATGCACCAGTTTGGCGACATCTTCCTCCATGTGGATGTGATGAATGCGCAGTCTTTTCGTTGTGCCGTCCTCGTCCGTAATATCAATGCCGCCGCCCCGGGAAAGCGGAAGATGGGCCTGGGACAACTGGTAGCCTTTCGGCAGATCCGGATAATAATAGACCTTCTGGTCAAAAGCGCTTTTTGGCTGAAGCTCGGCGCCCAGTGCCAGGCATAAAATCGCTGCCTTTTCCAGCGCCTCCTGGCTCAAACGGGGTGAGGCACCGGGGAACCACAGGCAGACAGGACAGGTGTTGATGTTCGGTTCGTCGCCGGGATTATTGGGGCAATCGCAGAATAATTTTGTTTTGCAATTGAGTTCAACATGGATTTCCAATCCAATGACCGCTTCAAATTCCATCACTATTTACCTCCCTGGCGCAGATTCAGAAGATGCTCGCCCAGCGCGAAAAGCCGCGCGTCGCTGAGCCTTGGCCCGGAAAGCTGAAAACCGAATCGCTCCCGGCCGGACTCAGGCGGCAGGTACAGCGCGGGCTGGCCGGTTACATTGGCAAAAACCGTCGAGGAGAATTGGGCGTATGTGTCGGCAAGCGAAGCCGCCTTGTCTGTCGGAATTTCGTTTGCAGCCGGGAGTACCAGAAAATCCACCTGCGACATGAGCCGCTGCATATCCGAAACCAACCTGGCGCGGATGCGGCAGGCATTTTCATAAGCGTCGTAGCGCTGAAACTGGAAGAACGCCCCCTGTAACAGATAGCTTTTCACAAGCAGTCCAAAGGCCTCTTCGCGCGAGGCCAGATACATCTCATTCCAGTTTTTGGCACCCGGCACCCGATGACCGTAGCGCACCGAATCGTAGCGCCCGGCGCAGGATGACGCCTCGACGGAACCCACGATTTTATGGACCAGAGAAAAAAGAGCGAAATCGGGAAAAGACATTTCTTTGATGCGGAAACCCGCTTCTTTCAGCTCATATACGGAAGCATTAAAGACGGCTGCCTGAGAGTCCTGCAGTCCACTATGCGTTTCCGAAATCACACCGACAGTTGTTTTTTTCGGGTTCATTTTCTTCTGCGAAAAATCCAGCGGCGCTTCATCGGGAAGTGAAAAATCCAGTTCGTCCGGACCGGCAATGATCTTCACCATCTCCCGGATATTTTTCAGACTTCCGGAAAGCACGCCACAGCATTCCATCGACGGAATCAGGCCGATGAGACCATAGCGGGATATCAGGCCGTAGCTGGGCTTGAAACCAAAGGCGGCGACGCGCTGGGCGGCCAGTCGGCTTTCGCCTATCAGGTCTAAAACCAGTTCAGCATCCGCTGCGCCCTGCCTGACGGCTTCTCCGGCTCTGCTGCCCGCCAGACCAAAACCGAATTCACTCATGCGGGTTAGTCCGCTAATCAGGGCTCCGGCATGACGGAGCCTGTTCACCAGCGTTGCGTCTTCGAGCGCTTTAAAATTGATGAGCGCGTTGGAACCGGCATCCGTCGGCCAGCCTGATGCTGATATGTTGGGCTGAATCGCAATTTTCAAACCCTGCAGCGAACCGCCGCCTGCGGCGGCTGTTTCGGGATTGAGATAAACAAAAATAGAATCCATAAAACTGTCTCCCTGTTATTCCAGAATGCTGGCAACTTTAAAGTAATTACCCTTAACCGAAGGCGCGCTTTTGAGCAGCTGGCCTGTTTGTGAAAGCGGTGAGTGTTTTTCTTCCGCACCGGGCCGCGTGCGGTTTGAAACAGGGACAACCGTAAAGAGCGGTTCTTCTTTGCCCGCCTTCTGGAAGGCGATCAAAGCCAGTTCTTCAGCCTCGGCAAGAATTTCTTCGATGACGGGGCGCTCATGAGCGGCAATGCCGATGCGCGACACCCAGGACAGATGATCGACCTTGTTTTCCTTTTCGGTGGTTCCGGGCAGAACATCATGACCTCCCAGATTCAAAAGACCCAGTTCGGCCAGTTGTTCGCGTTTCACCACGGAAGGCGCGCCGGTCAGGGGGCAGCTTGCGCTGCGGTTTTTGGGGAACGCAATCACATCGCGGATGGACGGGGTCCGCAGGATCATCGATACGGTGCGGTCCATCCCGAGGGCGAGACCGCCGTGCGGCGGTGCGCCAAAATCAAAAGCCCGCAGAAAAAACCCGAATTTTTCCCTCATTTCTTCTTCATTCAGTCCCAGCGCGGCAAATATTTTACGCTGCACGTCGCGGTTATTGATGCGGATGCTGCCGCCGCCCAGTTCCTCGCCGTTCATTACCAGATCGTAAGCGCGTGAGCGCAGCGAAAGCAGCTCCTCGATATTTTTCGGATCATAATCAACGCGATCCGGCGCAGTGAACGGATGGTGGCTGGAGGTAACACCTCCTTCGTCCGTGGGTTCAAACAGCGGAAATTCTGTAATCCAGACCGGATAAAAACGGTTTTCGTCAATCAGCCCCAGTCGATTCGCCAGATGCAGGCGCAGCTGGCCAAGCGCGGATGTAACGACGCTGTAGGAGGAGTCGGCAATCATGATCAGAACATCCCCGTCGGCCACATCGAATTTTTTCCACAGCGCTTCCAGCTCCTCACTGCTGAAAAACTGTACAATATTGGATTCCAGTTTGCCGTCTTCTGCGCGCATCCAGGTCATGCCCCTTGCTCCAAACGACGGCACGATCTCCTTGGCGTATTCATTCTGCAGAACGTTCTTGCTGAGCTTTTCGGACTGGCCCTTGATATTGATACCCTTGATGCACCCGCCGCGCCGGAGGATCTGGCGGAAAATCGAATAATTGGTTTTTGAAAACACATCCGTCACATCGACAAAGCGCAGCCCGAAGCGCAGGTCGGGACGGTCGGAACCGGTCGTATCCATCGCCTCCGCGTAGGTCATGCGGGGGAAGGGGCGGGAAAGCTCAATGCCGCCGACTGCGAACATCTTCACGGTCAGTTCTTCAATCAGCTCATAGAGAAATTCTTCGTCAATGAATGAAGCTTCAATATCGAGCTGGGTAAACTCCGGCTGCCGGTTGGGGCGCAAATCTTCATCGCGAAAGCAGCGCGCCAGCTGAAAGTAACGCTCCATCCCGCCGATCATGAGCAGCTGCTTGAAAAGCTGCGGCGACTGCGGCAGGGCGTAAAAATTCTGCGGATGGACTCGACTTGGCACCAGGTAATCACGAGCTCCTTCCGGCGTGCTTGCCGTCAGAACCGGCGTTTCGATTTCCACAAAACCCCTGGAGTCAAGAAATTCACGAACGCATTGGAAAATGCGGTGACGTGCCATCAGGTTATCTCGCACCTGCGGACGGCGAATGTCCAGGTAGCGGTACTGGAGCCTCAAATCCTCGGCCACATTGTCAGCACCCGCCATAGACGCACCCGCGACCATGGCCTTGTCGGAAACGGCAAAGGGCAGCGCGTCAGATTCGGAAAGCACAGTCAGTTGCGTGACCATGACTTCAATGTCCCCGGTTTCGATGTTGGGATTTTCCGTGCCCGCAAGACGTTTTTTGACATCACCGACAATGGAAATGCAATATTCCGTGCGAAGCGAGGCAGCCTTCCGGCACAGATCGGCTGAGGCGATTTCCGGACTGAAAACAATCTGCATGATGCCACTGCGGTCGCGCAGGTGAATAAACAACAGACCGCCGTGATCCCGGTAAGCATCCACCCAGCCGCAAAGCTGCACGCTGCGCCCGACATCATCCGGCCTTACCTGTCCGCAAAATACCCTTTGCGAAAAACTCATCTGAAAAGTCCTTTCTTAGTAAACCATAAAGTACAAACTTGTATTTTGAACAAATTTGTGCCGCGAAGCGTATCAAAAGTGTTCTGATGTTTCAAGGATTTAAAG
>CAZXIP010000162.1:0-5014 GCA_964640755.1 uncultured Smithella sp.
TTGAAAAAATGCTTGCTTTCAAATCGTCATAACGTTTATTAATATATCGCGTAATGATTACGACCGGAACAAACTGGAGATATCATGAAAATTGTGGAAGATGAAAAAGTACGAAGACCAATCGGGGTAAAAATCCTGGGGATCATGCTTGTCATCGTCCTTTTGATGAGCCTGGTCACCGGAATATCGAATCACAATCTAAAAAATCTGAATGATGAATTATTCATCCTATCAGACTTTTACATACCGCTGGACCAGATGGTCAGTGATTTGCGGCACAGCCATCTTACCCAAATCCTGTCCTTTGAGCGTTTTTTGGCTTCCAATCCCGGCCATGGGCTGGAATTGACCCGTCAGGAAGGTGAGCAATTTGTCAAAGGAATTGGAACCTGCAACAATGAAAACCTGAGGTCTTTCAGAAAAAAAATCCGGGAGAAATTTACCGCAGACGAACAACGACATATCGTGAGTTATGAGATGCAAAGGTACTGCACGAACCAGAAGGTTGATGAAAGCGGGAAACTGGTGGAAAAAGCGCTGTCCTCGCCTGTTGTCACCAAAAATCCGGAGCTCATGCAGAGATTCACGAAAATCCAGGGCCAACTTTCCGATATCCCACAATTATGCAACACCTTGCACAGGAACGTCCTCAGATACATGAAAGAACGGGAAGAAGGCAACCTGCAAAACATGGCTCTTTTCAAGGAACAGCTTGATTTGAGCAGGAGAGAGCTTGCCAGGGAAACATCGATCGTATCAAGGCTCCTGCACCAGTACACAAAGGATGCAGCCGTAAAATCCAACAAACTGGAGAGACAGGCTTTCTGGTTTAACTGGGGGATGACGTTTGCGGGTGCGCTGCTTGCCCTGATTCTGGCCTACGTGCTGACCCGCAATCTTGTTGAACCCTTGAAAAAACTCCTGTACGGCGCGAGGGCCATTGAGGAAGGCGATCTGAATATCCAGATTCAGGTAAAATCATCAGATGAAATCGCGCAACTGGCAAAATCCTTCAACTACATGGTCACGGGGCTGAGGGAAAAGGAAACCATCAAGGAAAAATTCGGACAATACATCGACCCGAAAGTCGTAAGCACGCTGCTGGACCCGACCCGAGAACAGGGAGAAAAACGGACAATGACCGTATTCTTTTCCGACATCCAGGGTTTTTCCGAAATGAGCGAGCATCTTTCGCCGGACAATGTTGTCAGACTGATCAACCATTACATTTCCATGATGTCCGAACCAATCCGCAGGAATCACGGTGTAATCGATAAATACATCGGTGATGCCATTATGGCATTCTGGGGGCCTCCATTCACGGGCAGCAGCGAGCATGCCGAGCTCGCCTGCATTGCAGCCCTGGAACAACAGGCCCTCATGAAGCAGTTCGAAAAGGACCTGCCTGGAATCATCGGGCTCCGCAAGACCCTCTTCAACTTTAATATTCATGTTCGCATGGGGATCTGCACGGGGGATGTCATCGTCGGGTCGATCGGGGCGGAAGCGGCAAAAAACTATACCGTCATTGGCGATACCGTGAACCTTGCCTCACGCCTTGAAGCCGCCAACAAATTCTACGGAACTACCCTGATGATGTCCGGAGAAACCAACGAAATGGTACGTGAAAAAATGGAAACGCGCGAGCTGGACCTGATTCGCGTAGCCGGGAAAACGGAACCGGTGATGATTTTTGAACTGCTCGGACGCAAGGGTGAAATCAGCAAAGCAATGATGGATGTGCGTGAGCATTTTGAGCGGGGGCTTGCTCACTATCGAAATCAAGAGTGGATAAAAGCCAGGGAGTGTTTTGAATCATGCCTTAAACTGGATCCGGAAGACTCGCCGTCAAAAGCCTTTATTTCACGCCTGGAAGTTCTAAAGTCTCAGTCTCCGGGGAGCGGCTGGGACGGCATATGGACTTTCAGCGAAAAGTGAAAATACCTCCATGGGCTTTCTGTTGACCGGAAACTATGCAGGCAGGTTTGGGCCGCATCAACAACCTTACAATACAATAAATCAGAAGAAAAGCCGCCTCAAAGGGCGGCTTTTCTTTGGTGCAATGGTCCTTCTGCTTGTTCAGCAGGCATATTTCTTTTTCATCCCAACGAGCATCGCGTAATGCTTTCTTTCCTCGTTGATGATTTGCTCAATGGTTTCATGCTGAGCTGCGGGGACAAGATTCTTGATTTCATGATAATATAAAACCGAATCCAATTCGCGCTGCATGGCAAATTCAAACGCCCCGACAGTGTCGGTTACTTTAGCCAGCTGCTTGTCCATGACCTCTTTGGTGAAAATGAGGTTGTTGTCCACGTAATTGCGCAGATAATCACTGTATTCACCGGCATAGCGCTCGGGCGGCGCATAAGATTCAATCTGCGACAACAGCTTCTCAAAGGTCCGCTTATGGGCCGCCTCGGCCTGAGCCAATTGGGCAAAGAGTTTTTTAGCGTCTTCCGTTTTAGCGATTTTTTCCGCGAAATTGTAAAACGTAATACCATTTTCTTCAATGCGGACAGCAACTTCCACAATGTCATTGGCTGTAAATACCTGCATACGTAGCCTCCTGAATTTTTAAATTTCTTGTATTAGATTGATCATATTTTCAAGCCGATTGCAACCGTTTTGGCAGTAGCTATATCCATTTCTTTATGCGGAAAAAAAGAATCATCCCCAGTGCGATCAGCAGCATCACCGCCAAAATGCCAAAATACCCCCAGGGCCATGCAAGCTCCGGCATATACTTGAAATTCATCCCGTAAACCCCCGCCAGAAATGTCAGCGGCATGAAAATCGTCGCGATAATGGTCAATACTTTCATGATTTCATTGAGTTTCATACTTACGGAAGAAAGATAAATGTCCAGCATGCTTGCAAGCATCTCACGAAATGTGTCCACCGTATCAATGATGGCAATGATATGATCGGAAATGTCCTTAAAGTAAATCAAATCGGAATCAACAATCAGCGGGGAATCGGAACGTTGAAGCAGACCGATCGCATCCCGCAGCGGCCAGAGCGATTTACGCAGCACGATCAGTTCTCTTTTCAGCTGATGAATCGTATGCAGTCTGGCGGGGGTCGGGTCACGAACCAGATCATTATCCAGCTGCTCAATTTTCTCCTCAATGTCTTCCAGGACGACAAAATACTGGTCCACAATGGAGTCCATAAGATGATGAGCGAGGTAATCAGCACCCGCCTTGCGGATTCTTCCCTTGGCGGAGCGCAATCGCTCGCGAATCGGATTAAAAAGTGCGGCTTCCTTTTCCTGAAAGGAGAGAACAAAATTCTTTCCCAGAACGATGCTGATTTGTTCCGCATGAAAACTCTGGTCAACATGGTTGTGAATGTGCTTTAAAACGATGAAGATATAATCGTTATAATCTTCCGCCCTGGGCCTCTGATCGGTGCTGAGAATATCCTCCAGGATCAAAGGATGCAGACCGAAAATCTTGCCGATCTCTTCCAGCAGACGCACATCCTGCAAGCCATCAATATTGATCCAGAGAACCCCCGGCCTGTCTTTTTCTTCGCGCAAATCTTCTGCGGACCTGATTTCTTTTTCCACCAGAGAATCTTCATCATAACGGACGAGCTTGATTTTCGAATTATCCACATATGTGTTGCCGATGTGGATTAAAGACCCCGGCCCTAATCCCGCTTTTTTCGATCTTTTCTTCGTCGTGGAATGCATCTTGGCTCCCCTACTTCTTTTTGACGCGGATGGTCACATGCACCAGCGGCGCTTGCCCGTCCGGGAAAGAAACACCCGCCGGCGGCACAACTTTCATAATGGTGGTTACGGTGGACGAGATGTCCTGCAGATCAACCGGTTCCGTTTCCAGCTTGATTTCTTCGGGCTTCAACCGGGGATCAATCATCGCATTGACAGAAACCGGACTCCATGTGATTCTATGCACGACAAGATCATCGGTCAGCCGGTTTTTCGTGGCGGCGTGTACCATTAGTGTAGCAGGAACCAGCCTCGATGCGGAAATTTTAATTTTGGCCGGATTGATCTCTTCAACAGATAAATTGGAAGGCGCATTAATCATGTCTTTGCTCAAAACAAACTCACGTTTTTTGTCAGTAATCGGCGTTAAGTCAAGCGAAATACGAAGTGACTTTTCATTGAGCAGATGAAAAGCCTGCTGAGGCCCCTGAAAAACGACTTTTGCTTCCGTCTTTTGCGGTTCGTTGATCTGCCAGCCCTGCGGGATATTTTTATAATCTATGGGAACGATAAAATCGCGGCGCACAATGTCCCGCTGATAACCAAAAGCCACCCATAAAATACAGGCCAACCCTACGGCAATGATCTTTTCCTTCGTATTTTCACGAAGCCACCGGACAACGGGGCGTGATTTTGGAGCGGGTGCGTGCGCGACATAAAACTTCTCCAATGCCTCATTCAGGGCGGACGCGCTGGAAATCACCGTCAAAGATTCCCCTTGCGCCAGCGAGATCGTGCCTCTTTCTTCGGAAACCACCACGCAAAGAGCGTCTGATCGCTCCGTCAACCCCAGTGCCGCCGTGTGGCGCAGTCCGATACCCTTGTACTGGCCGATGTTCACGGAAAGGGGCAGATGGCAGCCGAACATCCTGATCTGGTTTTCCATCACAACAACGGCACCGTCATGTCCCGGGGAATGAGGATCAAAGATACTTTCCAGAAGCTGCTCACTGATCAGGCCTTTCACCGGTGTCCCGCCGTTTAGGTGCCTTTCCAGCGGATCGTTACCGGCAATGACGATCAAAGCCCCGACGCGCTTTTTTGCCAGGTTCGCCGCGGTCTGGGCAATGATGCCGGCCGCTTTTTCCAGTTCCGACAAAGGTCTGGCTTCTTTACGTAAGTTGCCGAGCATTGCTAGGCGCTCGAAAAAAGCGCGCAGGTCCTCCTGAAAAATAACCACCAGCACAAAAAGCAGGATGCCGAAAAATCCCTGCAGGACGATAACGGTCATATAGAGCTGAAAGAAACGGGCAACCAGATAAACGCCGCCCAGAA
>CAZXIP010000163.1:0-5006 GCA_964640755.1 uncultured Smithella sp.
CCACGCAATACTTTTTTACGTTGCTCATAAATGACTTTTCTCTGATTGTTCATGACGTCGTCATAATCGAGCAGATGCTTTCGAATGTCGAAGTTCTGGCCTTCGACTCTCTTTTGAGCGTTTTCAATTGCCTTGGAGATGTATTTATGTTCAATGGGCTGGCCTTCTTCAATACCGACGGTTTCCATCACGGAAGATATTCTGTCCGCCCCGAAAACCCTGAGCAGGTCATCCTCCAGCGAAAGGTAGAAACGCGATGAACCATTGTCTCCCTGACGGCCGGACCGTCCACGCAACTGATTGTCAATCCGTCGGCTTTCATGTCTTTCCGTTCCCAGAATGTGCAGTCCGCCCAGCTCAGCGACTTTTTCGCCGAGCTTGATATCGGTTCCGCGGCCGGCCATATTCGTGGAAATGGTAACCTGACCGGGCTGGCCTGCCTGGGCGACTATTTCCGCCTCTTTCTCATGATTTTTCGCATTGAGGACGTGATGCTTCACCCCTGCCCTTGACAGATATTTGCTCAGAAGCTCGGACTTCTCTATGGAGATGGTGCCGATCAGAACGGGCCGCTTGGCCTTGTTCAACGTTTTCACTTCTTCAATGACAGCCTGAATTTTTTCCTCCTCCGTTTTGTAGATCAAATCGTTATGATCGTCGCGGATCATCGGCATATTGGTCGGAATGACCAAGACCTCAAGATTGTAGATTTTCTTGAATTCCTCGGCTTCCGTATCGGCCGTACCTGTCATTCCCGCCAGTTTTTTGTACATTCTGAAATAATTCTGAAAAGTAATGGAAGCGAGGGTCTGATTTTCCCTTTCAATCTTGACTTTCTCCTTGGCCTCCAGCGCCTGGTGCAGTCCGTCACTGTATCTCCTGCCGGGCATGACCCGTCCGGTGAATTCATCAACAATAATCACCTGTCCATCCTTGACCAGGTAGTCCACATCACGCTTGAACAGCGTGTGGGCCTTGAGAGCCTGATTCACATGATGAACAATTTCAATATTTCGCGGTTCGTACAGATTCTGGACATTTAAATATTTTTCAACGCTGGACACGCCTTCTTCCGTCAGGACAACCGTCTTGCTTTTTTCTTCAATCGTGAAATCTTTATCTTTCTTTAAGCGCGGGATGATCTGGTTGATTTTATAATATTTGTCCGTCGATTCTTCCGAAGCACCTGAAATGATCAGCGGTGTTCGGGCTTCATCAATCAGAATACTGTCAACTTCATCTACAATCGCGAAGTTGAACTCCCGCTGAACATAATCTTCGAGACTGAATTTCATGTTGTCGCGAAGGTAATCAAATCCGAACTCGTTATTCGTGCCGTAGGTGATGTCTGCTGCATAAGCAACACGGCGTTCATCGTCATCCATACCATGCACAACTACCCCGACCGTTAACCCCAGAAAATGATAAATTGGACTCATCCACTCCGCGTCGCGGCGTGCCAGATAATCATTGACGGTAACAACATGGCAGCCCTTGCCTTCCAGGGCATTCAAATACAGCGGCATCGTCGCGGCAAGCGTTTTACCCTCACCGGTTTTCATTTCGGCTATTTTGCCCTCGTGCAAAACAATGCCGCCAATAACCTGCACATCAAAGGGACGCATCATTAACATACGGCGCGAGGCTTCCCTGGCTACCGCAAATGCTTCCGTCAGAATATCATCCAGCGTTAATCCGCTCTGTAGCTTCTCTTTGAAATAGGCCGTTTTTGCCTGCAGATCGGCATCACTGAGTGACATTAATTCTTTTTCAAAACGGTTCACTTCGTCTAACAACACAGACAGTCTCTTCAGTTCCCTGTCGTTCTTTGTTCCCACTATTTTTTTAAGGATTGCACCCAGCATTTATCACCTTTTTAAAAAAAAACCGGTACTGTCACCGGTGTATTTTAACACATTTGATCCCTTAATAAAAACCCCTGTTTATCGGGAAAGCAATTTACCCGGACAAAAATAACTCCCTCAAAACCGCCCGGGATTGACGATTTTTAATATTAATTCAGATTCGTGGATTATTTCAAGTATTTTCTTGGATTGACCGGGACATTATTTACATAAACAGCATAATGGAGATGCGGCCCGGTACTGCGGCCGGTACTGCCGACATATCCGATCAGGTCGCCTCTTTTGACGCGAGTTCCCTGCTTAACAGCCGCTTTCGTTAAGTGCGAGTAACTTGTGGAACGACCGTAACCGTGTTCTATCTTTACCATATTACCGTCATCGGAACCGTGGCTGATTTCAACAACAATTCCATCTGCTGCGGCAGTAACCTCTCTGCCCATTCCTGTCGCAATGTCGATACCTTTATGAAATTCGTGACTCGTCCCGAAAGGACTCTGCCGGACCCCGAATTCGGACGTCACCCATCCCCTGACTGGCCAGATGGACGGCTTGGCGGCAAGGATCGACTTTTGCTCACGAAGAAAGATCAGGAGCTCGTTGAAACTCTGCTCTCTTTCGTTGGCTTCCTCATTCAGCTGGGCCAAGCTCTTATGTATGCCGGAAACAAGCGTTTCCTGATCCTTGTCGATCATCTCTTTTAAACTGATCTGAGTGTTGTTTGAACCTCCAATACCCAGAGGAATTTTCTTGTCCTGTCCGATGTCCTCGGAAGCCATGAGCCTTAATCGTCTGTCAAACTGCTTGAACTCTTCCAACCGGTCTGCAAATTCGTCAACTTTCACTGCCAGGCCGATGATCTCATTGGATTGCTCGGCAGTTTGCTGCCTTAAGCGAACAAGCTCCGCACGATCTCTTTTAATGCTTGCGTAATCATAAACAACATAGAGGCTTAACAGAACGGCGAGGAGTGAACCAATAAAAAGACCGCGAACCAGATTACTCGAAAGAGAAATCTTTCTGACTGCGCTCTTTTGGCGAGGTATGATCATCAACGTAAAGAAGTTATCCGACATCTTTCCCCTTGAACTGAAGCCCCAAAAACCTATTTCAGACCCGATTGAGTAAAGTGGCTAACACATCAAAAAACCAATGTCAAGCATCAGACGCCCCAACGGATGTTTAAAAAAGACATTATAAATAACTATATTTAATTATTTTAATGACTTATGCTCATGGGTGGGGCTATACGGCGCAGGGTGAATGCCTGCCCGGCAGCAGCTCCATTCGATGCTTTCTTCTGGTCAGATGACCTACATCGAGACCGGCTTTCATGCCTTCGAGCCCTGTAATTTTTATACCGCCTGCCAAAGCGGTTTTCAAAAGCTCCCTGAACTTATCTTCGAAAATCCCCCCCTCCACTTCGGCATGAACGGGCAGCACATGATTCACTCCGTCGCTGATCATGTTGCCCAGTGTGGCAACGTCTTTTCGAGGATCCAGTTCTTCGAAACAGGGAAGATCGGACGGAATTTCCAGAATGACGGGCTTCTCATGGATAAAAGGCGTTTTTGCACGGGTGCAGCTTAAATATTCGAAATGGTATTTTTGAATGATCTGAAGAACCCGGTCGTCAATCAGCCAGGACGGCGCCCCGAATGCCGTCGGTTTCCGGCCGGTCAGCTTTTCAAAACCGCTGATCCCGGCGTCAAACCACTGTTCGATCCATCTTTCCGATTTCACTGTCAATTCGTCCTGCCAGCGACGGTGGTCCCACGCATGGAATTGAACCTCGTGGCCTTCATCCAGAATTTGAAAAACAAGATCGGGAAACGACAGCGCAATCATCGGTGCAGGTAAAAGCGTCCCGTAAAAAGCGGTTTTCCAGCCGTACAGACTGGCTGCCTTTGTCCTCATCATTTTTTTCAAGAAACGTGGATTTTTAAATAGCTGCAGCATGGCACGCCCGGAGTTGTCAGGTCCGATGCTTAAAAAAAAAGTCCCCCGAACATGGAAATCCTTTAACGTCCGCAGCAAACGGGGGACACCGTTTCGCATCCCCCAGTAGGTATCGACGTCAATTTTTAATCCAAGCATTCCCATAAGTGTTCCGCGCAAACCCTGTTACACCGTTACGGTCTTGTTTTCTTCCAGGAATGAATTCAGTGTCAGCCGCAGAGATTCCTGCAAGTCCACTTTCGGCTCCCAGGCCAGCAGCTTTCTTGCCTTTTCAATGCTTGGCTTGCGTGTGTAGATGTCCTGATAGCCTTTACCGTAATAAGATTCCGCGGGAATCTCAATAATCTCCGAGTAGATTGAATCATTCCGATGGTCGGGGTGCTGTAGAAATAATTTTTTGAGCATGCCGGCCAGTTCTTTCACCGAGCATTCATTGTCCGGATTTCCGATATTGATGATTTCATTTTTGCAGACATCGTTTTTATTCTCCAGGATTTTCATCAACGCGGCAATCCCGTCATCCACGTAAGTAAAGCAGCGTTTCTGCAGGCCGCCGTCAACCAGGTTGATCGGCCGCTTCAGGAGCAGTTCAGCAATAAATTGTGTCACCACACGTGAGCTTCCCTCTTTTGCTGTATCCAGAGAGTCGAGCCGCGGCCCGATCCAGTTGAACGGCCTGAACAGTGTAAATTCCAGGTGGCCTCTGGTGCCGTATCCGTAGATGACGCGATCCAGAAGCTGCTTGCAGCAGGAATAAATCCATCGTTCTTTGCTAATGGGCCCCACAACCAGGTAGCTTTCGTCTTCCTTGAATTCCGGATCATTGCACGCACCGTAAACCTCCGATGTTGAAGGGAAAACAACGCGTTTATGATATTTCACACACTGCTTGATGATATTGACATTCATTTCAAAATCAAGATTATAAACACCGATGGGGTCTTCTACATAGGCTTTGGGTGTGGCAATAGCCACCAGCGGCATAATAACATCACATTTTTTAATGTGATACTCAATCCACTCCTTATTAATAGAGATATCACCCTCCAGAAAATTGAACTGTGGATTATTCAGCGCCGCGCCGATCCGTTCTGTACCTAAATCCATTCCGAAAACCTGCCAGTCAGGTTTTTCATCAAGTATTCTATTCACCAGATGGTGTCCGATAAAACCGTTTACGCCCAG
>CAZXIP010000164.1:0-4952 GCA_964640755.1 uncultured Smithella sp.
GGAGGAATCGGCATTCCCTACCGGCCCGAGCAGGATCGCATTGACCTGCCGGCCATGAACCGGGGCATTAAGGAAAAATATGACCAAATTATTGTTGAAGGCGGTTTTGCACCCCTGAAAATCTTCACCGAATGCGGACGATATATCACAGGGCCCTACGGCTATCTCGTTTCAAAAGTCCTGCATATCAAGGACACGTACAAACAATTCGCCGGTCTCGATGCCTGCATGGCCAACCTGATGCGGCCGGCTCTCTATGGCGCTTATCATCACATCACCGTTCTGGGCAAAGAAAGGCGTCCCCATGATTGCATGTATGACGTTACCGGATCACTTTGCGAAAACAACGACAAATTTGCCATTGACCGCAAACTACCCAAGCTTGCACCGGGTGACATTGTGGTAATCCATGATGCAGGAGCGCATGGCCATGCCATGGGCTTCAACTATAACGGTAAGCTCCGTTCGGCCGAGCTTCTTCTCAGAGAAGACGGATCCGTGGTGCCCATACGCCGTGCCGAAACGGTGAAGGACTATTTTGCAACGCTGGATTTCAAGGGACTAAAAAAGTTCAAAGTTCAAGGGACAAGGTGAAAAGGACGCTTCGACAGGCTCAGCGACCGAAGGAAAAAGGATTACATTGTGAGTCGCTCGCTCCTTCGGAGCGGCGGCTTTTTTATTGACGGCGCTTTAGCGCCTTTCTTTTTTACCTTGAGCCTTGTCCCTTGAACCTTGCACCTGGATCCTTGACCCTTCTTTTCTCCCCTCTTGCCTTTTGTTCATCCCGCCATTATATTGTCATCATGTCGAAGGAAAAGATTCCAACAACACCGGCGATTCTGGCCTTAAGAGCAAAAAACGCAGTCTTTACGCTGCATTCCTATAAATATGAAGATAAAGGGGGAACCCGCGTATCATCTGCCAGACTCGGCGTCGATGAACATTTCATGATCAAAACTCTTGTTATGGAAGATGAAACCGCCAAACCGCTTATCATCCTGATGCACGGGGATAAGGAAGTCTCCACAAAAGCGTTGGCCCGCGTGTTGGGAGTAAAATCCATCACACCATGTAAACCGGAAACAGCTCACAAACACACCGGCTATATGATGGGAGGGACATCCCCGTTCGGAACCAGGAAGCCATTGTCTGTCTACATGGAAAAGACCATCGCTGACTTGCCCGAAATATTTATCAATGCCGGCTCCCGGGGTTTGCTCGCCAAAATGTCAACCTCCGAGCTGATTCGCATTCTGCAGCCCCGTGAAGTCAGTGTTGCGATATAATTTGCCTTTTTGGATAAAAAAAGAGATAATATTTTTATAGTTTTGAGGGGATATTTATGCCGGACAATGTCATTATCCGCTGCCTGAACTGCGGTACCAAAAATCGCATACCAAAACAGAAGTTTCAGGGCCGTCCAACATGCGGCAATTGCCACGCTCCCCTGGATGACCTGATTATCCGATGCCTGAAATGCGGAACGAAAAACCGGATGCCTGAAGAGCGCCTCAATGCAAAACCGCTTTGCGGCAAATGCGGCGAACCGCTTGTTATCGCGAAGCAGGATATCAAACCTACCGATGTCACGGATGATTCGTTTGCCCGCGAAGTGCTGACCATGGAGACTTCCGTACTTGTCGATTGCTGGGCACCCTGGTGCGGTCCCTGCAAAAGCCTTGCTCCCGTCATTGACGAACTCGCGTCCGATTATGCCAACGGCGTCAAGGTCGTCAAACTGAATGTGGACGAAAATCCGGTTACCGCATCCCAGTATGGAATTCGCAGCATTCCCACCATGCTTTTTTTCCGGGAGGGAAGACTTGTGGAGCGCCTTGTGGGCGCACTGCCGAAACAGGAAATTGAGAAGCACATTCTCGCTATCATCCAGACAAACTAAAGCGAAAAAGCTACCCATGGGGAATAACAAACAAAAAGCCTATAGCTGTAAAATTTTTACCGTGTGGGAAGAAGATGTTGAACTGGCTACGGGTAAAAAAACCCGGCAAAGCTGGATTGACCATAAACCAACCGTCGCGGTTGTTGCTGTCAATACCCGCAATGAGCTTCTGCTGATCAGGCAGTTCCGTGTCCCGACCGGACAAAACCTTCTGGAAATTCCAGCCGGCTCATTTGATGATGATGGTGAATCGCCGGTGGACTGCGCACAAAGGGAGCTTGCCGAAGAAACCGGGTATCGGGCCGGAAAGCTGACAAAGCTTTTTGCCGGATACCTGCTACCCGGTTACTGCAATGAATTTATGTATTTTTTCCTTGCGCAGGATCTGGTTTACGCGCCGCTTACGCCTGATGAAGACGAATGCATTGAAGTCATCCCGGCAAGTTTCGCGAAAGCTGCCGAACTTTTGAAAAGCGGCGAAATAAATGACGCCAAAACCGTTTTGGGAATCATGCTGGCCCGTAACCATATAAACAACGTCCTGGATTTTTCATAGCTGATCCGGGAGGTCAACGCCGCTTCTTTTTTCTTTTTTCCAGCTGAATTTCCAGATTCTTCAACTGCTGAAGCCCTTTTGCCAGTTCTTCATTTTCCTGCTGCAATCTTGATATTTCAGCTGTATGTCTTTCTTCCGTCTGTCTGGCTTTATTACTTAACACCGATAAATCCTGTGCAAGTTTTTCCTGCTTTTGTTCCGTCTGATCCAGTTTCAGTTCCAGTTCGGAAATTCTGTTGAGGCTGATAAGCAAAGCCTTCGCGGCGTCGGCCCATTTACTTTTTGGATATTGTCGGATTAAATTTTCCAGTCTTATTTTCGCCTCGTTGTATTGCGGTTCTTTTTCTTCAGTGCTTAAAAAGGACAGCGCCTCCGTGAAGATTTCTTTGTCCGATGGTTTTATGCTGAAAAAGCCACTTGAATGCTGTGCAGCATCTTTTTGATCTGTATTGTTACTGATTCCACCGGTTGTTGCGCAACCCAGAAAAATTACGATAAGCACTGTCAAACAAATCAGTCTTTTCAAATGCATGATCATGAGTCCAGCTCCAGAGTGCCTTGCAGAGTCTGCGGTTGCAATAATCGTCTCCTTTCTACATCTTGTTCCGTCACATAATTGCTGCCGGGCAACATTTTTGCGTATTCCTTCAGCTCGGCGGCCATTCTGGCCATATCCAGAGGATTTTTAAAACGCGACCCGTCATCCGTGACAATAGCCGCCGTTATAGTAATCAGCGGGAACTTTTGCATGATTCCCTGACGGTTTTTCCCGATAAAATATCCGTTTTCCGCATCCTCCTTCGCATAATAGCTCATGATACTCTTTTCAAAATCAACCACCAGCTTCCGGCAGATGCTCTGGACCTGATCAGGATTGCCGATGACGACAAAATCATCTCCGCCGATATGGCCGATAAATAATCCTTCCATCCGCTCATCGCTGATATACCCTGTAAGGATATTGGCTACTTCTTTAATCACTTCGCTGCCCCAGGCATATCCGTACTTATCGGCAAACGGCTTGAAATTATCAAGATCCACCTGACATAGAGAAAACATTTTCCCCTCCGTCAGCATCTGTTCGATCCTGTTTTCTATGGCCAGGTTTCCCGGCAGACCGGTAAGCGGGCTGGCATCGAGATTCAGCTCTTCCAGCACTTTGAGCCTCTGGGTCATTTCAGCAAAAGATTTGGCCAGCGCGCCAATCTCATCATCCCGTCTTGCTTCTATTTTATGATCCAGGTTGCCTTCCGCAATGATCCCCGCGGCCTTCTGCAGCTGCTTGAGCGGTTTGGAAATATTACGGGTCAGGATCAGCGCGAAGGCAATGCCCAGGATCAAGCTGAACAAGGCAATGCCAATCGTCATATGCGTATCTTTTATACCCTGTTGGGCAATCCTGTTCATTTCATCATTAATGGCCTGATCCACATTGACCTGGATATATCTGATCTTTGACGCCATCTCATCAACCGCGGCTCTGGCCGACATGTCGGAAATGGCCTGCGCTTCCGTCACTTTACCGCTTTTCAGCAAAACAATTTCTTGTGAAAATAATTTCTTTAAGCGATTTTGAAGTTTGTCCAGTTCGTCAACAGTTTTTTTTGTTTTCAGGTCAAGGCTTCCATTCCGCATCCCCGCCAGCACATCATTAAATTCACTGCTGCGCTGCCAGAAAATCTTTTCCAGAACGGGTTCCTTCAGGATCAGGTATTTTTTTTCAATTGCTTCCTGGGCCAAAAGCGTATCCATCAGCGTTTTTGAATTTTCGACCAGAACAAATTTCTGAGTGGCGAGATTATACGCCACACCGCTGAGTTGCTGCAGGCTGAACAACGCATAAGCGCTGGCCAGTATGGTCAAAAAAGCCATGAATAAATAGCCCAGCAACAATTTACGGCTGATCGTGAGTTTCAATTTTCTAAAACCTGTGGAAATTTCTGTAATTGCGTCATGATATTCACTACAGCACCCTTTGTTTCTCCGTAACACAACCGGTGTGTTTCCGTAAAGAATAATTTATTTTTTTGCCGGTTTTTTTCCTTTTTTGAAAAATGGAAAGCTTCTTGCCACGAACGTAAAGTTTTGTTAAGCTTCATTTCAGGAAAAAGGCTGCACTTTCATCAATCCTGGAAACATGTTTTGTTCAGGCATCATTAATTGCCTGTATGTTGATTATCCGAAGTAAGGGAGACGCCATTATGATTTATAATGAAGAATTTGAAACCCTGCCGCGCGAGGCACTGAAAGCATTACAAGTCAAAAGACTCCAGCGGGTCCTGCAGCGGGTTTATCACTCCGTCGGTTTTTACAAAAAATCGCTGGATGCCGCCAAAATATCGCCGGATGATTTTCGTTCCCTTGATGATTTAAAAAAGCTTCCCTTTGTTACGCGTCAGGACCTGCGCAACAACTATCCCTTTGGGCTTTTTGCCGTTCCGATGAGCAACATTGTCCGTCTGCACGCATCATCCGGCACCTCCGGTCGGTCTTCCG
>CAZXIP010000165.1:0-4943 GCA_964640755.1 uncultured Smithella sp.
GACAGGGAGGCGATTCCCGGGTTATTGGCTTTCATAAACGAGAACAAAAACGGATTTTGTCCTGATCGAGAGATGGCTTCAGCCATCGCGTGTTCACGCGCTCCATTTCCAACAAGCAGTATATTGGACATCGTTGATCTCCTGTGAAGTTTTTTGTTGCAACATGGCTGTCTAAATAACGGAAAAGCATGCTCAAGTCAAATGGAAGGAAATGGGTCCTGCAGGCGGGACAATAAATGACTTGATTGTTTTCAATAATCGAATAATAATATTAATTAATGGTCATCGTCGGGATGGCGATTTGATCGCTGTTAGATGCTTAAAACCGCTTACGAGGTACAAGGCGCGCATCCAAATTTCATGCGGGGATATGGGAAACCGCTTTGCAGGGGTTGTTCAACACTACAAATGTCTGTGAGGTAGCGATATGAATATCAAGGTAATCCTGGTGATGATCATTGCCGGTCTTGCTGTTTTGTTTATTATACAAAATGTTTCCGCTGTCACTGTTGGGATTTTCTTCTGGAAAATATCCCTGTCACTCGCCTTGTTGATATTTTTTGTCCTAACGATAGGTTTTGCGATGGGCTGGTTTTTGCACAGCTTTCTATCATATCAAAAGGTCAAGAAAGAAGTTTCCGAGATTCAACGGGATCTGGGCACCGGCAAAAAGAAATAAAGGCGGTGGTTTTATCCCGGTGCTGCCCAACGGGTGCTGATTCACCATGGCTTGCTGTGAGTTGGTTTGTTAAACGGTCTTGCCCCTTGTACCTTACCTCTGCTCTTCCATCCAGTGCTTTCCGCCCAGGACCCGCGCGACCATCATGCTGGCGACATTGTCGCCCACGGCATTGACCATGGTGGCGGGAGCGTCCACCAACGTGCCGATCATGGTGATTAAAGGAAACGCTTCGGGGGGCAGGTTATACATCGATAAAATCAGAAGCTCACCGATTGTTCCTCCGCCGGGGATGCCGCTGACAACCACTCCGGTCAGAAGGGCGATACCCAGGGCCGCAAAAATCGTTTCAATGCCCGTAAAGGGCATCTGAAAAATACCAAACAGAAAGGCAATTTTCAGCACGGCGGCCAGGCAGGATCCTTCCATGTGCATCGTCGCGCCGATAGGAATGACCACTTCGCTGATATCCCTGGGCACGCCGATTTTATCTGCCGCCTGCAGGTTGAGGGGAATTGTTGCCATGGAACTGCCCGTCGCCAGGGCCGTTAGGGACGGCGGAATGATATTGCTCCAGAATTTTTTCACACCGGGGGTCCGGCCGGCGAAAAATGCATACAGGGTAAAGGCCAGAAAAAAGTACAATATCGCTGTCGGATAATAAACGGCCATGGAACGGGCGTATGAACCGAGAAGCTGAGGACCGAAAACGCCGACTAGGTAGGCAAAATAAGCGCAAAGACCGATGGGCGCGTAATACATGATGAAGGAAATCAGCTTCATCATGACCGCATTGGCGGATGTCAGAAATGCGGTAAATGCTTTCCCTTTTTCCCCCGCGGCGGAGGCCGCCAGCCCGGTCAGAATAGAAAAGACAATCAGCGCCAGCATATTGTTTCTGGATAAAATGTTTGAGAAATCCGGAGCCGTGAAAGCCCGGACAATTTGATCGACGGTTTTGATTTGCTGAACGTCCGCCGCTGCGGGCAGGGGGATATTGACCCCGATGGCCGGCGGAAAGAAGATGACGGCGGCAATCATGACGACCGATGCAACGATGCCGGTGATCACAAAGATCAGGACCATCGCGGAAAGAATTTTGCCAAGGCGACTGAGATTGGTCATGGAAGCAACGGTGGCTGAGATGGAAAAAAAGACCAGTGGAACAATAACGGTAAAAAGCAGGTTTAAGAAGATGTCGCCCAGCGGTTTGAGCATGGCCGCGTCCTGCTTCAGGGCAACACCCAGCACAGCGCCGATCAGGATGGAAATGATCAGAAGGATCGAAAACCCGTAAGACTTCAGAAATGGCGACCAATTTTTTTTCATGCTGTTCACTTTACCGGGAAATTAAAATAGGTGTTCGGATACGGTTCATTCACCAGCGTGAAATGCCACCACTCTTTATCATAGTTCTTAAAGCCGTGTTTCTCCATGAGCGTTTTTAAAAGCAGACGGTGGCTTCTTTGCTGCGGCCCGATGTTCTTGTTGTCCGGGTGAGACAGCTCATGGAAGCAGTCAAACCCGGTTCCCATGTCCAGAGAATTGTCTGCATAGCGTACGCCGGCCGGCAGATAACATTCCGCAAGTGGCGCTCCTTCATGATAAACGGGTTGAATGGGGGCGGGCAGAGGTACTATGGTCAGATCCACGGTGCTGCCCCGACTGTGACTGGACCGGTCGGCGACATACCCGTCGCGGAAAAGGTTTTTCTTGTCCACCGTAGGATAAAACTCTTTCTTTGTTTTGGTATCGCCAATATTCTTGGCCCAGCGGACAAAATGATCAACGGCCTGCTGCGGGCGATAGCAGTCGTAAATCTTGATCGTCATGGAAAAAGGCGCCAGGTCTTTTTGCACTTTGGTCAGTGCCTGAGCGGCATCACGGGTAAGGATACACGTTGGCGCCAGATAACCGTCCACCGGTGTGCCCAGAAAATTATGTTTGCCGAAATATCGAATGTCCAGAACCGCATCTGGGATGATCTCTTCAAGATGGACAAACGTGTCAGGCATCTTTTTTGCTCCATGCGATGCGGCGGGCAGCGCCCATGGAAGCAGCGTTATGATCAAAAGTGCAATGACGGTCATGATGCTTTTCATGGTAATATTTCCCTTTTCAGTGAAGGTTCCGGATCGATGAGAATGGCAGGTTTTGCTGCGGGATCAAGCCAGCTTAAGATTCTGAGTAGATTATCTTCGGATACGGCCACGCAGCCTGCTGTGGTTGACTTCGGGCCTGCCCAGATATGGAGAAAAATAGCGCTGCCGTGGCCCTTGATGACAGGATCGGTGTTGTATTCGATGACTATGCCGTATTTATAGAGATGATCCGCTCTCTTCATTTTTTCAAAAGAGAGGGCCCGGGTCTGGCTTTGCCTGACCCATCGGTTGTAATCCGGGGCGTTTGGGTCATCAATCCAGACATCATCCGGCATGGACTGGCGGTAGGACATCTTAGTAGCCGCCGATTCAGTATAACCGAATGCCGTTCCCAACCGGTATAAACCTGATGGTGTCCTTCCATCCCCCTCCCGTTTTTCTCCGTAAGGCGCGAAGCCGTTTCTGCCGATGGACGCATCGACGGGCTCCATCGCCTGGCGCCATTCGGAACCGGTCCGTTCCATGGCATAAACTTTTCTGGATTTGAAAAAAGGAAAGCTTTTCCTTGTTACCATTAGAATCTGGTTGACATCCGGGGGAATGCTATTGACGGCCGGCAGAGGGGCGTCCGGCTGTTCTGCGGTGGCTGAGGAAAAACAGTCGGATGCCATCAGGGGAGGGAAGACAATGGTAATGACTGCTAAAAAAAAGATCGTTATCCGGAACCAATGATGTATTTTCATTTTATCCACCCGTATGTTTGTGCATTTTTAATTTAAACCAAGCTATTTATCAACATAATTATCCGTTTTCCGACAAAAATAACACCCGCGGCAGTGATGGAGATGATTGTAATCATCTGTGAAATGTTATATAAAACTTTCATCGTATTACTGAAAACAGGTATTGGAATCGTTTAATGCGGCGCTTCATGATCCCTGCGGAAAAGTATCTTGGAAAACAGGCTTAAATACTGATCGAGGAATGACCTGAATGATTATTGCAGAAAGACGAAAGCAAAAGCGGAGATCAGAAGATGTGCGAGAGAATGATAATCTGCTTAAGCGTTTTGAGTTTCTGATTCAGAATGCGCGGGATATTATTTTAACCATCCGTCAGCGGGACAGGAAAATACTTGATGCCAATATGTCTGCCCTTAATGCCTATCAATATTCGATTGATGAATTGAGATCCATGACGATCGATCAGTTGGAAAGTGCTGAGTCGAAAGATCAAGTCAAATTACCTGCCGGTCCGGATGGCCGCCAGGAAGTGTTATTTGAAACGATCCATGTCAGGAAAAGCGGTCAGACGTTTCCCGTGGAAGTCAGTATGCAGAAAATGCTGACGGGAAACGAAAAGATTATTTTGAGCATTGTGCGCGATATATCCAGGCTCAATGAATCCCAGGAAGCCGTGCGGGGAAGTGAAAGCAACATACGGGCGCTTTTAAATGCGGTTACGGAGTCCCTTCTTCTCCTGGATAAGGACGGGACCATTCTCTCGGCGAATGATACGTTTGCCAAGCGTCTGCGCATCGGGATGGATAAAATCATTGGTGCCAATTATTATGATCTGCTGCCGGCGGATACCGCAAATGAGAGAAGAAGACAGGCAGACAATGTTATTCAAAATAGAATCCCTGTCCGTTTTGAATATGTCTCAGACAAGCGATGGATGGATCAGGTGATTTATCCTGTTTTTAACGATCAGGGTGAGGTGGTCAGACTGGCCTTTTTCGGTGCCGATATTTCCCGGCGCCGTGAAATGGAAAGAGAGCTGGAAGCAATGGCCCTCAATGATCAGCTGACCGGCTTGTATAACCGGCGGGGGTTTTTCACGCTGGCGACACGCGAGCTCAAAAGGGCACAGCGTTCTCAAAAAAGCCTGCTGCTTTTCTTCCTTGATCTGGACGGCCTCAAAGACATTAATGATGAATTCGGTCATGAAGAAGGCGACCGTACGCTGACGGCTGCTGCCAAGGTATTAACGCAGACTTTCCGGATATCCGACATTACGTCCCGTATCGGAGGGGACGAATTTGCCATTCTTGTTGTGGATGCCGATGACACCTTAATAGAAAAACTGCTGCTGCGACTGTACCGGCTGATCAATAATTTCAATGCCCGGAAAACGCACAAATCCAAACTTGCTCTCAGCAT
>CAZXIP010000166.1:0-4863 GCA_964640755.1 uncultured Smithella sp.
TTCAAATGAAGCGGCGGAAGCCCTGCATCGAGCCAAACGTGAAACCCTGCTTCATCTGCCGATGGAACCGCTTTCCTATCCGAAGGAAAAGCCCGGTACAGGCGCTCTCTTTACGGAGATGAGTGATGCGGAAATTGTTTCACAACTGGAAAGAAATATGGCCAGTGTGCCTTATGTTTCCGGTGTCAACAATCACATGGGCTCCAAATTCATGGCTGACGAAGAGAAACTGATGCCGGTTTTCAGGCATTTGAAGCAAAGAGGGTTGTTTTTTATCGATTCACGAACGACCCGTTCATCCAAAACCCTGCAGGCTGCCGAAAAAGTTCATTTGAACGTCGCGTCGCGCAGGGTCTTTCTGGACAATGATCGGGACTATCAGAAAATCTATCAGATTCTGATGGAGGTGGCCCAGACACCGGCCGGCGGAGCGCCGTTGATCGTGATTGGCCATCCCTATCCGGAAACGATTCGGGCGATCAGAGACGCCAGCAAAGTTTTTCGGGAAAAAGGTGTTTCCATTATCCCGGTATCAAAACTGATCAAGATGAAATCTTCGCAAAGCGTATCCTGATTATACACGAATTGAAAGCAGCCGTATCCCTATGCAAAAAAAAATAATTATTTTCATTATCTGCGGACTTCTTTTTTTCGCAACTAAAGGTGATTGCACCTCTCCTTTAAAGGTCCGTCCGTCATCCAATCCATCCGTTTCTGAAGTCTACTCCAAAGAGGCTGCCTATCATTATTCAATGGCTGTTATGTCGCGGTTAAATAATGACCTGCCGGGAGCAATTGACCACATGAAAAAGGCGCTTGCTGTTCATCCGGATTCGCTTTATCTGAATACCGAACTGGTTTCGCTGTATGCCGAACACCGCGATGTTGACAATGCCCTGTCTCTGGGTGAGGCCATGCTGGCTAAAAACCCTGGCAATATCGAACTGCGGTCGATTCTGGGTGGTTTGTATTTCAATTTACGCAAATACGACAAAGCGATTCACGAATATCAGGCCATTGTTGAGATTGACCCGAAGAATCTGGTTGCCCGCCTGTTCCTGGCCACAATCTATACTCAGGAGAAAAAGTATGATCTGGCGCGAAAGGCTTATCAGCAAATCCTGAAAATGGATCCCGGTAATATTATCGGGATGTATTATTATGCGAAAACACTGACCCAGATGAACCGTCCGGCAGAGGCAGAGGCGCTTTATAAAAAAATGACCATGCAAAAACCGGAGTTTGAGGCGGCCTGGCTGAGTCTTGCCGCGCTTTATGAAAGCGAGAACAAGCATGATGCGGCCATAGCTGTTTATCGGGCTTATCTGGAGATAAACCCGGCCCGGATCATTTTTCGTGTGAAAATCGCCCAACAGCTGGTGAAAGCGAAAAAGCAGTCTCTGGCGGAGAAGGAGTTAAAAGAAGCCTTGCAGGCTGATCCCGCCAACCGGGATGTGCGAACCATGCTGGGACTGTTGTATTATGAAATGAAGCAGTTTGATGCAGCAGCCGCCCAGTTTTTAACGCTTTTGCAAGCATCCCCTGGAGATGAAAAAATCCGCTATCTTCTGGCTAATTCGCTGGAGCAAAAGGGTGACCTGCCTGCCGCGCTGGCGGAGTATCAAAAAATATCCCCTGATTTTGAATTGTATGTGAATGCTCAAGTCCTTGCCGCCATGATTTGCAAGAAAGAAGGCAGAATTGAAGACGCCATTGCGGTTATGACCCGGGCCATCGAAAAGAAAAACGATCAGGCAGCTTTGTATCTCTATTTGTCATCGCTGTATGAAGAGAAGAAAGATATGACCGCAGCGGAAAAAACAATCCAGGAAGGGATAGGACGTATTCCACGCAATACAGATATGTATTATGTTCTGGGTACGCTTCAGGAAAAAACGAATCGTTTTGAGGAAAGCATCAAAACGATGCAAAAAGTTCTGGACATTGATCCGCAGCACGCCGACGCTCTGAACTTTATCGGCTACACATACGCAGACCGTGGCATTCACCTGGATGAAGCAGAGCAAATGATTGTTCAGGCCCTTAAGATCAAACCGAAAAACGGATATATTCTGGATTCCCTGGGCTGGGTTCATTTTAAGAAAAATCAATACGACAGAGCGCTCACGCATCTCAAGGAAGCTCTGGAGCTCTTGCCGGATGATCCAAATATTAACGAACATATGGGGGATGTTTATCTGAAGATCGGACGGGAACGGGAAGCGCTGGAATATTACCGGAAGGCAGCGAAGATTGATCCTGATAACCTTAAACTGAAAGAGAAACTGGAAAATCTGATCAACAAAAAATAAAAGATTCCCGGGATCGTTATGATCTCCGCCGAAAGTGTTTCTCAGATGCATTTTTTCCGCACACCTGTCATCCTGTTATTTATGCTGCCCGTCATCATCTGCGGATGTGCTGCCGGGACGCATGTGCTTTCGCCTTCCGTACAACCTGAAAAATCTTTAACAATCGTTGCTCCGTCTATCCAGGAAACAAACAGGATTGTGGCTACTGCGGAAATTGACCTGAAGACAGAGCAGGGGCATTATCCGGTTCGGGCTGCATTGATTTTGCAGAAACCCTCCTATCTTCGCCTGGAGATACTGCCGGTGATAGGGACACCCGATTTATATCTGACGGCTACGCCTGACCATATGCAAATATTTATTCCGTCGAGAGAAGAGTTTTATTCAGGGAAACCGTCCGCCGACAATCTGGCTCGTTTTTTACCATGGGGATTCAATGTTGATGATATTGTAATGATTCTTTCCTGCGATTTCCCAACTCCTGAAGGAAAGGTTTCGTCGTCCCTGGCAGGTGATCAGGAGGACGGCCTGACGAGATTTGATCTAAAAAACACTTCGGGTTTTTCGCAAACGTTCTGGCTTGATAAAAACAGAAGAGTAGAAAAGCTGATTCGCCGTGACCCGGATGGCAGAGAAATATTTCAGGTACGATATGATGATTATGTATCAGGGAGCAGTCTGCCCCGGAAAATAACCATTATTCAGACAGACCATACGACATGTATTTTAGTAAAATATACTGATCTGAAGATAGTCAAAGCAACGGATTTAACCGTTTTTGAACTGCCTGTCCCGGCAGGTATTCAAAAAATCAGTTTGGATCAATAATCATGTGTGCAGAAACTTGATTGAAGATGATTTTTTGGCCGGAATTAATCAGCACATGGCGGCATGTTCCCCCGCAACCTGTTATCGGGATTCAGATGCAAATAAAGGGGGCTGGTTGTGGATCCCCCTTTATCGTGTCTGGTAATCGGATAGAGACTACTTGAGTTGTTGAAGCTTGGCACGCGCGGTCTTTGCCTGGCTGGTGTTGGGATAGTCTTTTATGATCTGCTGTAAAAGCAGCCGTGCGCTTGCCTTGTCGCCCAGGCTTAAAAAGGCGAGGCCCTGCTTTAAAAGGGCGTGAGGCACTTTGTTGCTGCTGGGGAATTTTTTAGTCACATTGTCATATTCCAGAATGGCTTTTTCGTATTGCTTTTCATAAAAATAACATTCACCAATCCAGAACTGCGCGTTATCAGAATACTCGCCCGTGGGATAAGCGGCCAGAAAACTTTGAAATGCTTCCCGGGCTTTTGCATAATTGCCGCTCTTGAAGAGCTGATAAGCTGCCGCATACTGGGAAGCTTTGCTCTGCTTATCGGAAGAAGAATCCTGAGTCGACACAGAACCATCCATAGCGCTGGATGAATCTTTTTTGCTGATTTCCAGAAAATTTTCGATGAAATTGATTTTCTGGGAAAGCTGCTCGAGTCTTTTATTATATGCACTGTCCCCTCTTGCGTCCGGGAAAGAACCTTTTTGCAGCGTCTCGACATGTCCACGCAGCTGCTGGATCTGCTCGCGCAATTCCGACATGTCTGCGCTGGTGTTGGCCTGTCCCTTTCGCATGGCCTCAATGGCCTGCTTTTGTTCTTCCTGCATCATTCGCATGCGGATGTCCAAAGCGGCAATTTTATCCTCCACCTCCCGGTTTAATTCCGTACGGACAGTCTTGAGGTCGGAAGACGTAGCACAGGCCGTAATCAACACCACCATAAACGGCAATAAAAGATACAGATAACGTTTCAAAGCTTTATCCTTTTACTGTTCACCACTATTTTAAATGAAATTCCGCGCGCCTGTTTTTTGCCCAGGCTTCTTCCGTGCTGCGGGGATCCAGGGGATTCTCTTCGCCATAACTGATGGCTTGCATACGCGATGCGCTGATGCCGAGATTGATCAGGTATTGCTTGGCTTCCTGAGCCCGCCTCTGTCCGAGAGCCATGTTGTATTCGTCGGTGCCCCTTTCATCACAGTATCCTTCAATGATGATCTTTCCGCTTTTGTGGGTAAAGATCGTAGCGTTGTTTTTCAGTGTTTCACGTGCGTCCGGACGAATGTTGGATTGATCGTAGTCGTAGTAAATATTTTGGGGAGTTAAAAGTGCTGCGTCCCTCGCCCTCATGGCAGCCTCGCGTTCCGCCTGTTCCCGTGCCCTGCGGGCAGCTTCGTCTTCTGCAGCGGCATCATCCCTTACAACAGCTGATTTATCCGCGCAACCGCTGAACATGGTTAAACAAAATGTAAAAATAAGAAATACCCCGATAAATGCTAAATATTTTTTCATGACTATCTCCTTTCACGATTTGAAAAAAGCTGCTTAACGTTAATTATTCTAAACATATCTTACCGAACTGCGTCAATAGAAATAACAGGCAACTGAATTGAATACGAGGTGTTATCAGTAAGATGACCAACAAAACTGGTTTTTAGCATCCGTTGCAAATTTCTGGATGAACATGGTGTTTCCTATACGGCAAAGATGAAAAAAATACAACCCCCATAA
>CAZXIP010000167.1:0-4857 GCA_964640755.1 uncultured Smithella sp.
ACCAGCGACAAGCGCGGTTCGCGCGCACCTCTGGTCGGCGTTCCTTCACCGGGTTCCCGCGTGATCGTACGTTGCATCCAACCGTAATCGACTTTTCCGTCTACGACAGGCAGGATCTCATCAGCCAGAAACAGGGCCTCGTTAATGTCATGCGTCACGTAAATAATCGGGCAGGATAACCTGCCCTTCAGGCTTTTGATCTCTTCACGCAAGCCCCGCCGTGTCACCACGTCCAACGCGGAAAACGGCTCATCCAGCAGAAGAAGCCGGGGATGACGGGCCAGCGCCTGGCAGATGGCACAGCGCTGACGTTCACCACCGGAAACCATATGAGGTTTACGTTTTTTCAGATGGTCGATCCTGAAAAGTTCAAAAAGCGCATGAACTTCTTTTTTATCGACGGCGGCAAACGCCGCATTATCGAACAAATTGAGATGCGGAAAAAGGTTGTAGTCCTGAAAGACATAGCCCAAACGGCGCTTCTGAGGCTTTACATTGATGCGTCGCAGTGAATCGAACCAGATATCATTACCGAAACAAATTTTGCCCTCGTCCGGTGTTTCCAGCCCGGCAAGTATGCGGATGATCGTCGTCTTTCCGCCTCCAGATGGACCAATCAGAACCATCATCTTTTCGCTGTGACACTCAAAAGAAATGTCCACATCAAAGTATTTGAGTTTTTTTCTGAAAGAGGCTGATACTGTCATGCGCGGGGACCATCACTCAGTTTGTTGATCAGCAATAAAAAGGCATAGCTGATGGGGATGAAACTCAATGCAATCAAACCTGCCGTATGATAATTCATCATTTCCACAGCTTCATATATGGCAATGGACGCCACCTTGGTTTCTCCGGGAATGCTGCCGCCGACCATCAGCAACACGCCGAACGCGCCGATGGAATGCAGGAAAACCAAAATAGCGGCGGCGGCGATGCCGCCAAAAGAATTTGGGATGATTACTCGCAGAAAAGTCGCGCGTTTCGACAGGCCCAGGATGTAAGCATTTTCCAGCAAACGCCTGTCGATTTTGGCAAAAGCGGCTTTCATCGGCTGCACAGCAAATGGAATCGAGTAAATAACCGATGCAATGGCAATTCCCAAAAAAGTGAACAAAAGCGATCCGCCGGTGAGTTTTTCCCACAACGAGCCAACCCATCCCTTCGGACCCATCAGAATGATCAGATAAAAACCGATCACCGTCGGCGGCAGGGCCATCGGCAGATAGATCAGCGCCTCTACAAACGACTTTCCCGGAAAACGGGTATAGGCCAGGAAGTAAGAAATGGGCGCAGCCAGCACCATCAGGACGACCGTTGACACCAATGCCAGTTTTAACGTCACATACAACGCAAGATAATCCACTTAATGATACCCGTATTTCTGCTTAATTTTTAAGGCATGCTCGGAGAGAAGATAACCGGCAAACAACTCTGCACCCTTTTTATTCTTTGTATTTTTTGCAACGCAGGCGGCCTGAACAACGTCCGGTGCCTCCGGGACCGTATAGAAACATCCTTTTAATCCCTCGGGGCTAACGGAAGCGGAAAGCGCGCAAAATCCGGCGTCAACCGAATCCGTTGACGCATATTGAAAGGACTGGGCAATGCTTTGCCCGATCACTATTTTATCCTGAATATTGTCCCATAATTTTGATTTGACGAGCGCCTCCTTTGCCGCCGCTCCGTATGGCGCAGTTTGAGGATTGGCAATGGCGATCTTCTTGATCCTTAAGGTTTTCAGCGCCTCATGCCAGGTTGGTGCTTTACAGAAATTTTTGTCTGCTGACCATAAAATCACTTTCCCACGGGCATAAATGAAGCTGCCATTCGTCCAGCCTTCCTTCTGCAAAATGTCCGGCCTCTCGAGATCCGCGGATAAAAAAACATCGTAAGGGGCGCCGTTTTTAATCTGACTGTAGAGATTGCCGGTCGATGAAAATGTTCCCTCTGCTTTTACGCCCGTTTTCTTTTCGAAGTCTTCCGCGATTTCCTTGAATGCTGAAATAAAGTTTGCCGCCACGGCAACGGAAATTTTTTCCTGGGCGGCAACGGAGAAGGGACTCATCAGAATCATCATGATTAAAGCAATGGCAAATCGTTTATTTTTCATTGATATTTCCTCGAAGATGCCTTTCTGTGTTATAAATAACATATAATCTTACAAAAAACATCCCGCAATTACAGCGGGATGTTTTTACCCCATTATGTCAGCCTGTCAATCCTTACAGCGCATGCTTTGTACTCCGCTGTCTGCGTTACCGGATCATAGACCGGATTGGTCAGCCAGTTGGCGCATGCCTCGCGGAAGTGAAAAGCCATCCACACCAGGCCTTCCGGAACCTGACGGGTAACACGCGCCTTCACCTTAACTTCACCCCGTCTGGATTTTACAAGGATCATCTCTCCATCAGCAATGCCTTTTGCCATGGCATCCTGTACGGAAATGTCCGCCGTTTCCTCTCCGAGCAGGTCATTGATGCCCTGAGATCGGCCGGTCTGCGTTCTCGTATGGTAATGGTATAAACGACGCCCCGTGGAAAGAACAAACGGATATTCCTTGTCCGGAACCTCGGCAGGCGGCGTCCAGTCAATGGCTTTGAGCACACCCAGGCCACAGGTGAATTTTCCATCTTTGTGCAACGTCGGGGTGCCCGGATGGTCCTCGCTGGGAGCCGGCCACTGGATGCCGTCATTTTCCAATCGGGCATATTTAATACCGGCCATCGACGGCGCCAGAACGGAAACTTCATTGTCCCAGATTTCCTGGGCACTGTTGGATGCCCACTCGTGTCCCATCCTCTTCGCTATCTCTTTGAAGATCCACCAGTTCGGTTTTGCATCACCAGGCGGTACACTGGCTGTACGGACACGGTTGACCCGCCTTTCAGAGCTGCTGAATGTCCCGTCATTTTCACTCCAGGCAGCGGCAGGCAGGATCACGTGGGCAAAGCGTGTTGTTTCCGTCGGAAAAATATCCTGACAGACCAGAAACTCTGCTGATTGCAGTTCGTGTTCAACATGATGAATGTCCGGCTCGGTGTTGGCCAGGTTCTCGCCGAAAACGTAAAAGGCTTTGACTTTTCCGGTGGTCAGATTTTTCATCATCGTGGGCATCATCATACCGGGTTTTTCGGGAAGCGACTTAACATTCCATGCTTTCATGAACTTCTCCCTCGCCTGCGCATTGTCCACACGCTGATAACCGGGGAAAACATTGGGCAGAGCACCCATATCGCAGGCACCCTGAACGTTGTTCTGCCCGCGCAGAGGATTGACACCACCGCATTCAAATCCGACATTGCCCAGAAGCATCTGGAGATTGGCACAGCTCATCACGTTATTCACACCGCACGTATGTTCTGTGATTCCAAGGGTGTACATCAGCATCGCGGGTTTCACAGAAGCAAGACGGCGTGCGACATCCCTGATCATTTCCACCGGGACACCGCTGATTTCAGCGGCCCGTTCGGGCGGATATTCCATAACTTTCTTTTTAATGTCTTCAAAACCGACCGTACAGGACTCCACGTATTTTTTATCGTACAGATTTTCCGTGATGAGCACATGCATCAAGCCGTTGATAAATGCCACGTCTGAACCAACTTTGATGGGAACGTGAAGCTGTGCGAAATCCGCCATATCCGTGCGACGGGGATCGACAACAATAAGCTGCGCACCACCAAGCACCGCATCTTTCACAAAGGTTGAGGCAACGGGATGCGCCTCGCTCATATTTGTACCGACCATCAAAATCATCTTGGCCTTTATAAAATCACCAAAAGAATTTGTCATTGCGCCTGAACCGAATGAAGTCGCCAGACCGGCGACCGTTGGAGCGTGTCAGGTACGCGCGCAGTGATCGATGTTGTTGGTGCCGATCACCGCGCGGAAAAGTTTTTGCATTTGATAGGAATCTTCGTTGATGCTGCGGGCACAGCTGACGCCGGCAATGGCGTCCGGCCCGTCTTTCTCGATAATCTCCTTGAACTTGGAAACCACCAGATCCAGTGCCTCGTCCCAGGAAGCTTCGCGAAATTCGCCATTCTCCTTACGGATCAACGGCGTCTTGAGCCTGTCTTCGGAGTAAATGAAGTCATAGGCAAAACGACCCTTCACGCACAGCCGGCCCTTGTTCGGCTCAGCATCCTCAACAGCCGTTACCTTGACAATTTTGCCGTCTTTGACATGCAGCCACTGCTGGCATCCAACACCGCAATAGGGACAGGTCGTCCGGATTTTCCTGACCTCCCAGGGACGTCCCAACCCTTTGGCCTTCTTTTCCGTTAAAGCGCCAACCGGACAGACTTCCACACACTGGCCGCAGAAAACGCACTCACTTTCATGATAGGGCAGGTCGCCACCGGTGACAATCTTGCTTTCCGCACCGCGATAGCCCTGCGTAATGGCCCGGTTTACAACCAGTTCGTTACATGCCTGAACGCAGCGGCCACAAAGAATACAGCGGCCAAAATCACGGACGATGAGGGGGTTTTCATCTTCCGTCGGATAAATATCACTGATTTCTTTTTCCGGAAATTGCAGCTTGGTAATTTTATAAAAATAGGCCAAATCCTGAAGACGGCAGTTGCCGTTTGCTTCACACATCAGACAGTTGTGACGACCGGAAGCCAGCATAAATTCAACGATCATTTTCCGGGAACGATGGACCAAGTCCGTTTCGGTAAAGACCTCCATTCCGGCTGTCACCGGCGTCGAACAGGAAGCCATGAGTGATCGTGCCCCTTTGACTTCAACACAGCATACGCGGCACGCGCCCGTAGGCGCCGCACCTTTCAGGTAACATAATGTGGGAATCTCAATACCACCGTTTCGCGCCGCATCCAGAATCATTTGACC
>CAZXIP010000168.1:0-4827 GCA_964640755.1 uncultured Smithella sp.
AGGAAAACCCAGGTTTGTTTCGAGCATAACAACGGCGGTCAACGGTGACGTTCATCATGGATCATCTGTGGCTGCCGTTTTTTTACATTCTGCAGATTTATCAACACAGGAGCATAAATTTACCATTGCCCGGGACGTTTACACATGTTATAAATTTACTAAGGATAAAGAGAGAAAGCATATGCCTGTGGAACAGGTTTTAAGAAAAAGACGAAAATCAAGAGCCATTCATGTTGGATCAGTCAGAATCGGAGGGGATGCGCCCATTGCCATTCAATCCATGACCAACACGGATACCCGCGATGTTGAAGCAACGGTTAGACAGATTCATCAGTTACAGGAAGCGGGCTGTGAAATAGCAAGGGTTGCCGTTCCGGATAAGCAGGCTGTTGATGCGATTCCGGCGATTAAAAAAAGCATTAAAATCCCTCTGATTGCCGATATTCATTTTCACTATCAATATGCACTTGATGCCATAAAAAACGGTGCGGACGGCATTCGGATCAATCCCGGCAATCTTGCCAAAAACAAGATCGTTGAAATTGTCCGGGCAGCTAAAGAACGCCAGACGGTCATTCGCATTGGGGTCAATGCCGGTTCCCTGCAGAAGGATCTGATTTCAGAGTATGGCGGAGTTACCGCGGAAGCCATGTATGCCAGTGCTTTGCGGAATATCGAAATATTTGAGGACACGGGGTTTGATTTAATCAAACTCTCGCTCAAGTCATCCGATGTGCCGATGATGATCGAGGCTTACCGGATGATAGCCGCCAGAACGGATTATCCCCTGCACCTGGGCGTCACGGAAGCGGGAACGCTCGTTGATGCGGCCATCAAGTCAGCCCTGGGCATCGGTACGCTCCTGTATGAAGGCATCGGCGACACCATTCGCGTTTCGGTAACAGGAAATCCGGTGCTGGAAATCCCCGTTGCATACAGTATTCTGCGGGCACTGAAAATTCGTCAGATCGGTCCGGAAATCATTGCCTGTCCCACCTGCGGAAGGTGCCAGATCGATCTTCTGGGGTTGGCGGAAACCATCGAAAAGGCGTTGATCGGAAGAAAAAAATACATCAAGGTGGCGCTGATGGGATGTGTGGTGAACGGTCCCGGTGAAGCCGCCGACGCAGATATAGGTATCGCAGGAGGACATGGATTCGGCATGATGTTTAAAAAAGGCGTCGCATACAAAAAAGTGGATGAAAAGGATTTTGTCCCGGTGTTGCTTGAAGAGATAAAATCCCTGGATAATGAAAAATAAGGAGGGACAATGCGTTACTCGGAAATGCACCTGCCCACAGGAAGGGAAATCCCTTCCGACGCAGAGGTTGTCAGCAATCAGCTCATGATTCGGGCGGGAATGATTCGGAAACTCACCAGCGGCATCTATTCCTATCTGCCGCTGGGATACCGCGTGATTCGAAAAGTGGAACAGATTATCCGTGAGGAAATGAACAAAGCCGGAGCCCAGGAGGTTCATCTTCCGATGGTACAGCCCGCCGAGCTCTGGCAGGAGTCAGGGCGCTGGACGTTTTACGGCAAGGAGCTTTTGCGCTTTCGTGACCGCAATGACCGCGATTATTGCCTGGGACCGACTCACGAAGAGGTCATTACGGACCTGGTGCGCCATGATATCAAAACCTACCGGCAGCTTCCGTGTAACCTGTATCAGATCCAGACGAAATTCCGGGACGAAGTGCGTCCGCGTTTCGGGGTGATGCGCTGCCGGGAATTCGGCATGAAAGACGCCTACAGTTTTGATGCGGACGAAGCGGGAGCGGAAAAGAGCTATGAGAAAATGTTTGCCGCCTATAATAATATCTTCCGGCGCTGCGGTTTAAAGTACCGTCCGGTCGAGGCGGATTCGGGCAGTATCGGAGGAAGCTTCTCGCACGAATTCATGGTCATGGCCGAATCGGGCGAGGACGCCATTGTTTTTTGTGAAAAATGCAACTATGCGGCCAACCTGGAAAAGGCGGAAATCGCGAAGCCAGCGGCAGACGATGTTGCGCAAAAAGACCGTCTGCCGATGGAAAGCGTTGAAACACCGGATGTGCGCACGATTGAAGAGGTCAGCGCCTTTCTCAATGTATCTTCCGAGCAGATTGTCAAAACCCTGATCTTCAATGCGGACGGCAAACCCTGTGCAGTACTGATCCGCGGGGATCATGAGGTCAACGAAATCAAGGTGAAAAATTATCTGGGCGCGGCGGAGCTTGAGCTGGCCGATGATGAAATGATTATGAAGGCGACTGGAGCGCCGCGGGGTTTTGCAGGCGCCGTCGGCATTAAAACCAGGGTGATCGCTGATTTTTCTATTATGAATCTGGTAAATATTGTTACCGGAGCCAACAAAGAGAATTATCATCTGAAAAATGTGAATATCGGACGTGATTTCCAGGTGGAGTCTTTTGCAGATTTGCGCGTGTCCCAGCCCGGTGATGCCTGCCCGCGCTGCGGTGGAGTCATCAAGTTTGTCCGGGGCATCGAAGTCGGTCATGTGTTCAAACTTGGAACCAAATACAGCAAAGCCATGAAGGCCGCCTACCTGGACCGGGACGGGAAGGAAAAAACCATGATCATGGGTTGCTACGGCATCGGAATCGGAAGGACCGTCGCCGCCTGCATTGAGCAGAACTTCGATTCCAACGGCATTATCTGGCCGATGCCGCTTGCACCATATGCTGTGATTGTAACCCCCGTGAACATCAAAGAGCCGGACGTCATGAAAGCCTCCGAAGATATTTATGGCGAATTGCTGGCCTGCGGCGTGGAAGTGATCATCGATGACCGTGATGAGCGCGCGGGTGTGAAGTTCAAAGACGCAGACCTGATCGGTATCCCTCTGAGGATTGTTGTGGGATCAAAGAACCTGGCACAGGGCCGGGTCGAATTGAAAATCCGTCGATCCGGCGAGAGCAGTCTTTATGAGATCGGGGAGGTTGTTGCACAGGTCCGTAAAATCATTGCCGCGGAAATGAACGTGGCCGATGAGGCGCCGTTAATATAACCGGGAATATTCATGCTGAGAATCAATGACATTCTTGATAAAGCACAAGCCTATCTGACGGCTGAAGAGTTGGAGATGATTCAGAAGGCTTATATTTATTCGGCTACGGTGCATCAGGGACAGGTCCGTTTATCCGGTGAACCTTATCTTACGCATCCCATGGAAGTAGCCGGTATCCTGGTCGACATGAAGCTGGATTCAGCGACGATCATCAGCGGGCTTCTGCATGACACCATTGAGGATACACTGACCACCAAGGAACAAATTGAAAGAGAATTCGGCAAAGATGTGTCTTTTCTGGTCAGCGGGCTTACCAAACTGAGCCGTATTTCATTCGGATCCCAGGAAGAAAGACAGGCGGAAAATTTCCGTAAAATGATTCTGGCGATGTCATCGGATATCCGTATCCTGATGGTTCGGCTGGCTGACCGTATTCATAACATGAGGACTCTTCAGTATCAGAAGCCGGACAGGCGGGTTTATATCGCACGAGAAACAATGGATGTCTATGCGCCGCTGGCCAACCGGTTGGGAATCAACTGGATGAAGATGGAGCTGGAAGACCTGGCTTTTCAGTATCTTTCGCCGGACGCCTACAATGAAATTAAAAGCAGGGTGGCCAAATCCTATGAATCAAGAAATCTCTATACGGAAGAAGTAAAAAACATCATTTTTCAAGAGCTGGTCAAAGTATCGATTCAGGGCGAAGTCGAGGGAAGGGCAAAGCATCTGTACGGCATTTACAGAAAAATGCATGAACAGCATATAGACTTCGATGAAGTTTATGACGTCATCGCCTTCCGCATTATTCTTGATTCGGAAAAGGAAAAAACATGCTACGAAGCACTCAGCATCGTTCACGCCTTATGGAAGCCTGTTCCCGGCCGTTTTAAAGATTACATTGCCATGCCCAAGGCCAATAACTATCAATCCCTGCACACGGCAGTGATCGGTCCGCACGGGGAAAGAGTTGAAATCCAGATCAGGACGAGGGCCATGCATGAATGGGCGGAAAAAGGGATTGCCGCTCACTGGCGCTACAAGGAGGGACGGGCATTTCAGGATGATGAAGATACACAGATCAAAAAACTTCGCGAGGCGCTGGAAGTACAGCAGGATATCAAGAATCCAAAAGAGTTCATGTCCAATCTGAAGATGGCGCTGTTTCCGGAGGATGTTTATGTTTTTACTCCCCATGGCGATGTTAAAACATTTCCCAGGGGCGCCACGCCCATCGATTTTGCCTACAGCATCCATACCGATGTAGGGAATCAGTGCATCGGCGCGAAAGTAAACCGCAACATCGTACCGCTGCGTTATCACCTGCAAAATGGCGATCAGATTGAAATTATCACCCAGGCCGGGCATCATCCCAGCAAAGACTGGCTGAAATACGTGGTAACCTCCCGCGCCATTTCCAAGATCCGCAACTGGATCAACCTGGAAGAAAAAAACAGTTCTCAGGCCCTCGGCAAAGACCTGCTGGACAAAGAATTTAAGAGAAACAACCTGAAATTTTCGTCTTGTGTTAAATTGGACGAAATGAAGAAAATTCTCGCAGAGCATTCCCTGCCATCGGTGGAAGATTTAATCTCACAGGTGGGTTACGGCCGAATTTCCCCCAGGCAGATCGTCAATTCCTTTCTGGTACCCGCGGAAGTGCCAAAAGGAAGTGAAAAACTTCCGGAAAAAACAAGAAAAAAAGCTGCTGCTCCTTCGCTGGGCATCAGTCTCACCGGCATTGATGACGTGATGGTCAAGTTTGCCAAATGCTGTAATCCGATCCCCGGGGATGAAATCTCCGGCTATATTTCACG
>CAZXIP010000169.1:0-4806 GCA_964640755.1 uncultured Smithella sp.
ATTATCCGGATGAAATACCGGCGAGTGCTTGCCGATCGGATGCCGGATGTGCTATACGGCAACGCATAACGAAAAGAATCATCAGTCGGGGAGGATATAAAATGCTTACAGTCGTGGCAAAGATTCCGGTTAAAGAAGGAAAGATGGAGGAGGCCCTGGCGGCTTTCGGGGAATTGATGGACAAGGTGGCTTCAGAAGAGGGCACGGTGATGTATTCACTCAACAAAGACAACGCGAATCCCAATGTTCTGGTTGTTGTTGAACAATACAAAGACAAGGCAGCACTGGATGCTCATTCCTCCTCTTCGCATTTCAAGGCATTTTTTGCAGCCGCAGGCGCCTTCATCGGCGGAAGACCGGAGATGTCCATTATGGAGCAGATCAGGAGTATCTGATTTCCGTCTGCCTTTGTTTTATGCGGCAAGGTAACACCTGGTTCAGGTGATCCTGTCGCCTTCGCGCACGGCAAGAAGCTTTTTCTGAAACTCTTTGACCTGCGCAGATCCTTCTTCAGGTGACCAGGGCGCAAAAACGAGAGAACTTGAGGGATCGTAAGGCCCTTGTTTAACCTCGAAAAATACGGATTGCTCCACCATGGGAATCCAGGTGTGGCATTGGTCTGCCGGAATTTCCAGGCCGAGGATGACAGTGTCCGGTCCAATGGTGACCCGTTTTGTCACAATGCCCTCATCATCAAAAAGAATTACATCGAAAAGACCGCGGATCACGATGGCAAACTCACTTTTCCCCGGATGCCGGTGCGGTCGAAAATAAGAAGAGAGGCCGGCAGCTATAAATAATCGCTGTACGGGATCAGATAAAGATTCGTGAATGTTGTAATTGGTTCTGAGTCTCTGTGATTTGCACGCTTTGACGATCAACTCATCCATCATTTGGGAAGTTACAAGTTTCATAGTTTTTTGCTCCGTGCGATATGACGGTAAATCAATACGGTTGTGGTTTTATCAGAAAAAACATCAATGTCAAAGACGGGATTTTCCATGTCTGCGGTCGCCCTGCAAGAGAATGATTTTATGCCCCGGAAATTATTTTTGATTACTTGCAAAAGGTTAAAAATTCTGTTAATTTAACTTCATATTATGCAAGCTAGTTGAACGTTAACAAGAATATAAGGGAGGGACTTATGAGAAAACGTAACAGGCTCATCTTTATTACAGCAATGATTCTAGCGATAACGTGGACGACAATTGCCGGGGCGGCAGAAATCGTGATTGGATTCACCGGGCCGTTGAGCGGTCCCGCCGCGGAATATGGCCAGGATTGTGTGACCGGCGTTGATCTGGCCATTCGGGATATCAATGGAGCGGGCGGTATCACGGTAGGAGGAAAAAATTATACGTTTCGACTGGAAAAAATGGATGATCTTGTCGATCCGACAAGGGCAACCAACAATGCCCGCAAGCTGCGTAATGAGCTGAAGGCGGTAGCGATATTTAATCCGAATGCCCAAACCATGACGAAACTGATGGCCATCAACTGGGAAAAAGGAAATGAATTTATTATTATGGGATTTACCAGCATTCCGCAGCTGGCCCAGTTGGGCAACAATTATCTGATAACCATGGCCGCTCCCTTTACCATGTATGCAAAGGTGTATGCTGATATCGCCTGGCAAAACCGCTGGAAAAAGGCGGCCATGCTCGTGACCGCTAACATCTACGGTGACACATGGCGCAAGTCTTTCGAGAATGAGTGGCTCAAAAAGGGAGGAGTCGTTACCTATAGCGCAGGGACGGATTATTACAAAAGGACGGATTTTGCAGGTCCCCTGGCCAAAGCCCTGGCCACCAATCCCGATTGCATGCTGATCGGCGGTCCCACAGCCACGACGACGCTGATTATTGAGCAGGCGCGTGCTCAGGGTTACGAAGGCGGATTCATCCTGATCGACCAGGCCAAACTCGATGCCATTCATCCGGCGATGCGTAAACCTCTTCTGCTGGAAGGTTCAATCGGTCTGGCATTCATTAAGGATGTCAACTATCCCGCAAAACCGGCGTTCACCGAGAATTACAAGGCAACCTTTAAAAGGCCGGTTTCATGGGAAAGCATTGCTCATTACGCGAGCATGCATGCCTTGGCCAGGGCGATAGCCGCCTCCGGAACGCCGGACAATGCCAAGGCGATTCGCGCCGCTTTCCCAGCCGCGTTTCCGATGCTTGGAGATAAATATCCCATGGAACTGCACGGCATTCAGGGCAATGGCACATTGCTTTATCCTGTCCTTGTCCAGAGCATGAAATACGGAAAAATTACGCCGCCAAAAGTGTATGTCTGGTGGGCCAAGACACAACAGGAGTATGATGCGATCATGAAAATTACAAAAGCCGGCTTCCCTCAGATTTGGCTGCCGATGGGGAACTAAACAACGTTTAGAGCTTATGAAAAACCCGCATGTCTTTCGGAGATATGCGGGTTTTTTGTCTTCTTAACGTTGTCATGGATTACGTATGGAAAGGATTGATTTTGAAAGGGGAATCAAGACGCCTTGCAGGCAAGGGATCGTCGAGTAATTCCTGTATTTTAAAGCAGGTAAACACACCTGGCGTATCTATAAATGGTTTGACATCCAGTGTCTCATCTTCTAAACTTTTACAATGAAATGAGAATCATTCTAAAGAAACTAAAAAGACGATGAGGACATCATCATGTTCAAGACAAGAATGACAAAAATATTTGGCATTGAGCATCCCATCATGCTTGCCGGAATGAACTGGATTACCGAACCTGGGCTGGTTTCAGCCGTCTGCAATGCAGGAGGTCTCGGTATTCTTGCCATCGCGCGCTGCAATCCGAAAGAAACCCGCGAAAACATCCAGCAGATCCGTAAAATGACGGACAAGCCGTTTGGCGTCAATCAGATTCTTGTGGGTCCGGGAGCGAAAGAAAATATTGCGGTTGCCATCGAAGAAAAAGTTCCCATCATTAATTATTCCCTTGGTAAACCATGGTTTGTAGATGATGTCCATGCCTACGGCGGTAAAGTGGTGGGAACGATTGCGATTGCGAGGCACGCGGCGAAAGCGGTGCAACTGGGTTGTGATGCACTGGTGATCACCGGGCACGAGGCGGCGGCTCACGGTGCAGCGGCGACATCCATGGTGCTGATTCCCATCGTTGCTTCGATGGTGGATGTGCCTTTGATTGCCGCAGGTGGATTTTATGACGGCCGGGGGCTTGCCGCAGCGCTGGCTCTGGGCGCAGACGGCATTTCCATGGGCAGCCGTTTCATGGTGGTGAAGGAAAGTATCGTGCATGACAACTTTAAAAAATTATGCATGGAGGCCACGGAACAGGATACGCTTTACGACAATGTTTTTGACGGCATGGATGGCCGTGTGCTGAAAACGAAGGAAGCCGAAGCCATGATGAAACGGGGCTTCCCGGTGGTTGAGGCGGTAAAGGGTGCGCTTTTGGTTAAGCGCCTGATGAATTTGTCCTTTGCCAGGTTTGTGGGAGTCAGCCTTGAGATGCTCAGGGCAGAAGAAGGTCACCCTCTCATGGTACTGGCGCGTCAGGCGGTGGGCAACATGAAACATCTCAAGGCACTGAACGAGGGTGATGTGGAAGGGGGCATTCTTTTTGCCGGCCAATGCTGTGGAGGCATTCAGGACAACCCGACGACCAAAGAACTGATGGATCGCATCATCCGCGATGCAGAAGCCGTGCTGGCTAAATTGAACAGTTACCGGGTATAAACAAGGATCGACCGGACGACGGCCGCTGGAGTGTAGATATGCAGCTGATTCTTATCCGTCATGGTGAAACGCCCTGGAACAAGGAGGGACGGATTCAGGGCACGACCGACATTGAACTTTCCCTGACGGGCATCGAGCAGGCCAGGAAGCTGGCTTTGTCCTTGAAAGATGCAGAAATCGGCGCCATTCACACAAGTCCCCTGAAAAGGGCATACCGGACCGCAGAAATCATTAACAGTTTTCATGGCAGAAAAATTGAAGTTCACCCTGAGTTGATGGAGATGGACCAGGGAGACTTTGAAGGACTGTCTTTTCAGGAATTGATGGCGTGCGAAAAAGAATTCATCCATCGGTGGATTGCCGATCCGGCCTCTGTAAGAATGCCTCGCGGGGAATCCTTGTCTGAATTGCAGGACCGTGTATGGCCGCCCGTCGAAAAGATCATTGCCACGGGTCACAATGCGCTGGTTGTTGCGCATAATTTCACCATTGCCGCGATTCTGTGCCGGATCAGGAACATCAGCCTGTCTGAATTTCGCAGCACCTGTGTAGATACCGCCTCCAGGACGATGATCCGGTTCCGGGATGGACGGGCGAGTATCGAAGTCATGAACGACCGTAGTCATCTGACGGCGCCCGGTCTTTAATCCATGAGAGATGCTTCATGAAAGATCCAATGAAGCATAACGACCGGCGCAGTCGCTCCTCAAACGACTCAATAAACTGATTTTCTGATCAGGGCCGTGCCAGATGAAAAGGAATCACAGGTTTTGCGCTGTAAAAACAATTTGCCGGGATTGAACAGGTGATCCGGATCCGGTAAATCTTTTATCCGTTCGCTTAAATCCATTCTTTTATTCATGGCGTGATTCCCCGGACTGCTTTGCCTTGGTCTCCTGCTGCGCTTCCTGTTCAAAATCCCCGCCCTGGTTTTTACCGGCCAGATAATTTTTAACCACATCACCGTAGCAGGTCATAAAGGTTTTGATAATTGCATCGTAAGGCAGATCGGCAAAGGATCCGTGATCTTTGACGTATTCCATGTGGCGGCGTCCTTCCAGGTCATAGGAATGAAAAACCGCATCGT
>CAZXIP010000170.1:0-4805 GCA_964640755.1 uncultured Smithella sp.
TATATTGAGCTCAATGAGAACGTTTAAAGACATGATGAAAAAAAGATATATTCTGTTTTTGATACCCTTTATCCTCTATATTGCGCTGCTGGGCGTCATGCCGCAAATGGAGCCGGATGAAGCCCGCTACAGTCTGATTGCCAGCGCAATGAACGAGACGGACAACTACGTCACTCCCCATATAAAAAACACGATTTATCTGGAAAAACCGCCCCTCGTTTCCTGGGTGACAGCAATATTTTTTAAATTATTCGGAGAAAACGACTTTTCTGCGCGATTGTTTGCGGGGCTTTGCGCGTGGGGCTGCATCTTGCTGACGTTTTTTATCGGTCGGCGCTTTCGCGATGAAAAAACCGGCTTGTATGCGGCGGCCATTCTGACGATTTCCATATTCCCGTTCATCCTGGGCAGAATTAATATTCTGGATGTGCCCCTGACGTTTTTTGTCTGCCTTGCTATCTGGCTGGGATATTTGTCGTTGATCACAGAAAAAAAGCGATACCTTTCCTGGCTATTTTATTTTACCTGCGCCCTGGCTTTTTTGACAAAGGGAATTATCGGAGTCGTTTTCCCTTTTGCCATACTGGTAATCTGGCTCATCTGGACAGGGCGCTGGCGTGAAATCCTGAAGCTGATCTCGCCTATTGGAATCGTGATCTTTTTAATAGTGGTTTGCCCGTGGATTTACCTGGCGCAGAAAGAGAATTCAGATTTTCTCTGGTTTTTCTTTGTCCGTGAGCACTTTCTGCGTTTCACCACAAAGATGCACGGGAAGGCGGAACCCTTTTATTATTTTCTGCCGTTTATCATCGGAGGGACATTTCCCTGGTTAGTTTATCTGATCAAGGCATGGCAGGGGAAAAACAAGGCAGTCGGCCTTTTTCAAAAAGACGAAAATAAACTGCTGGTGGTCTGGTTTTTATTTATTTTTCTGTTTTACTCGGCGTCTTCATCCAAGCTTCTTACGTACATTGCGCCGCTGTTTCTGCCCATCGCCCTTTTCGCCGGTCAGATCTTCCGGATTTACGATGAAGAACCGACTGAGCCGTCAGGAAAAAGGAAGATTTTTTATCGTTTTGCCGTGTACATTCAGTCATTCCTTATTTTAATCGCTGTCCTCCTGCCGCCGATTCTGAAGCCATACTCTGATGACGCCAAAGGCCTGGTTGTAATGATATCCGATCAGTGGTGGCTTTATGTCCTTCCCATCCTGCTGGTGGCGATTCTGATGATTTTCCTGCCGGACTGGATTTTCCGCAAGACCCGATCAGGATGGTTTGCAACGATCTATCTTCTCTCTTGCGTTCTTTTAGCCGGCATGATTTTGCCGATCACGGATTTTCTGTCGCCTTATCGCAGTTCACTGGTTGCCAGAGAGGCAATTGCCCGTTTTGTGCCGGCAGGGCATTTATTGTATCAGTACCGCATCAATTTTTATGGGATTGATTTCTATAACAAAATTCGAACACCTGTTGTTGAGGATTTCGGAGAGCTGGCGGACGGCATTATAAAAATGCCGGAAATGGAAATAAAGAAATATTTTTTCTCGGTACAGGGGTTCCATGAAAAAGTCGAGCAGGAAAAGGAAATTTATTGTATTACACAGTTTCCGGAAAGACTGAAACAGCTGCAGTCGCTACATGCGCATGTCGATATTCTCTGGGAGAACGGCGCATTTTATCTTTTGCACATTCGAAATAAGACAAAGGATTGATGTTCTATGAAAATAAGAAAAGATTTTCTGCCTTTCAGCCGTCCGTCCATCGGCGGGACGGAAATAAGCGGTGTTGTTGCCTGCCTGAAATCCGGCTGGATCACCACCGGGGCGCTTTGCAAGGCGTTTGAAGATAAATTCTGCCGGTTGACCGGTGCGAAACAGGCAATCACATTGAACTCGGCCACTGCAGGCATGCACCTGATGCTGAAGGCTCTTAAACTGAAGGAAGGGGACGAAGTGATCACGCCTTCCATGACGTTTGCTTCCACCGTCAACATGATCACCCTCCATAACGCAAAACCCGTTTTCGTCGATATTGACTACGGCACGCTGAATATCAATAGTGATCTGATCGAGGAAAAAATATCATCAAAAACCAGGGCAATCATTCCTGTGCACTTTGCGGGAGCTCCTGTGGATATGGATAAAATAAACAGGCTGGCCCGCAAGCATCATTTAACGGTCATCGAGGACGCCGCCCATGCCGTGGGTACCTTTTACAAAGGCATTCATGCAGGTGGTTTCGGCCACCCGGCCATCTTTTCATTTCATCCAATCAAGAATATAACGACGGGTGAAGGCGGGATGATTACGCTCAACAGTGCCGGCCTTGAAAAGAAATTGCGTTTGTTGAGATTCCATGGAATAGAGAGAGACGCTTGGAAAAGGTATGGCAAAGGCGGGAATCCATCCTATGACATCATGGAGCCGGGATACAAATACAATATGCCGGATCTGCTGGCGGCACTGGGATTGGCTCAGCTGGATCGATGGAAAGAATTGAATGCACGCCGCCGGAAGCTGGCGGAGCTTTATCTGGATGGCCTGAAAGGCTTGCGTAAGCTGGATTTGCCGCAGGTGCCCGAATATGAGCACACCCATGCCTGGCATCTGTTTATTGTGAAGATAAAGGATTATCCCCGGGATGCCTTTATGGAAAAGCTTGCGGACTATAACATCGGTTACGGTCTGCACTTTCCTCCGGCACATGCATTGTCCTATGTCAGAAAGAAGTATGGCAGCGCAGGCAGGTCGCTTCCGGAAACAAAACGGGCGGCCCAGAGAATTATATCGCTGCCTTTGTTTCCTGATATGACGGAGGATGACGTTCAGTATGTCTGCAGGGCAGTAAAGGAGATTTTAAAATGATCAGGGTGCAGGTCTCGGTAGTCATACCGGTATATAACGAAGAAGCAAACCTGGCGGCATTGATGGGCAGGCTTTTGCCCGTGATGAAGGAAATGGGGAAAAGCTTTGAAGTGATCCTGGTCGATGACGGCAGTAAAGATAATTCGCTCAATCTTCTGAAGGAATTTGCCGCGAGTCCGAATATAAAGGTTGTGGAACTGACCCGGAATTACGGCCAGCACGCGGCCATTATGGCAGGATTTTCGATTGTACGCGGTAATATGATTATCACGATGGATGCGGATCTGCAGAATCCTCCCGAAGAGATCCCGAATCTGGTTCGTGTCATAGAAGAGGGCCGCTACGATGTTGTCGGCACCATTCGCAAGGGGCGAAAAGATTCTTTCCTGCGCATATTGCCGTCAAAGATTATCAACATGGTCGCGCGTAAAATTACCGGTGTGAGCATGCGCGACTGGGGCTGCATGCTGCGCGCCTACAGCCGCCCGGTGGTCGAACGAATGATCGAATGCCATGAGCAGGCAACGTTTATTCCTGCTCTGGCGACGGTCTTTGCCAAGCGGGTGACGGAAATAGAAGTGTCACACGAAGAGCGGTTCGGCGGCAAATCGAACTATCCGCTTCGCAAGCTAATCAACCTTCAGTTTGACCTGGTGGCTTCTTTTTCCAATCTGCCCATAAAACTGATTATGTACGGAGGCATCCTCATGTCGTTCACGGGAGTGTGCTTTGGTTTATTTCTGGCTGTTGCGCGCCTGGTTTACGGGGTCCGTTGGGCGGCGGAAGGCATTTTTACTTTATTCGCGATTTTGTTCGTCTTTGTCGGTCTGCAGTTCTTTGCGCTCGGAGTGATCGGCGAATACATCGGAAGGATCTACGGCCAGGTCCGCAAACGTCCTGAATACGTTATTGAGAATATTTATTATGCAAACGAGGAAGGCGATATTCGTTGAAAATCATAGCCCTGGCCTATCATAATATGGGAATTACCGGGCTTACGGCTCTGGCCCGCCACGGTTTTGACATTGCCGCCGTCTTCACGCATGAAGATGATCCAGGGGAAAACTGCTGGTTTGGTTCGGTTAAGGACTGGGCCCTGCAGCGCGGGATTCCATGCTATACAACTGACAATATCAATGATGAAAAATGGGTGGACAGGATATCATCTTGGAAACCCGATGTTCTTTTTTCCTTTTATTATCGAAAAATGATTGGGAAAAACATCCTGGCCATTCCGAGGCTGGGTGCCCTGAATTTACACGGATCGCTTCTGCCCGCCTACCGTGGGAGGTGTCCCGTTAACTGGGTGCTGGTTAAAGGGGAGGAAAAAACCGGTGTCACGCTTCATTTCATGGTTGAAAAGCCGGACGCGGGTGATATTGTCGGGCAGAAAGACGTATTGATTGATTTTCAAGACACCGCCCGGACGCTGTACGATAAATTGTGCCAGGCGGCGGATGTTTTGCTGGATGATCTGCTGCCGGTCATCAAAACCGGGCAGATACCGCGCAGAGGGCAGAATCTGGCCGAGGGCAGTTATTGCGGAGGGAGGCGTCCGGAGGATGGCCGGATAAACTGGACGCAGTCGGCCAGAGATATTTACAACCTGGTACGTGCCGTGACGGACCCTTATCCGGGGGCGTTTGCCCTTTTGGAAAACGGCGACAGGATCATCATCTGGCGTGCCTTGCCTGTCGAGACGAATGATATGGACGGACAGACCGGCGATCTGGACTTTGCAGGTCAGGATGTTCTTGTGAAAACGGGTGAAAATGCTATAAAACTTCAGGAAATTGAGATACAGGGCAGAAAATTAAGAGGTACTGAAATCGGTGATTTTTTTAAAACAGGAAAGGTGACGAAATTTACATGAAGATATTAATACTGGGCGTAAACGGTTTTATCGGACACCATCTGGTGAATAGAATACTTGATGAAA
>CAZXIP010000171.1:0-4791 GCA_964640755.1 uncultured Smithella sp.
ATGAAGATCCGAGTTTTTCGATGCGCTTCAAGGATTGACTCAATATTTCATCCGATAAATCGTAAAAAGTCACATGGTATCCGTGCATGGCGCACACAAAGCCGATTTGCTGGCCCATGGTGCCTGCACCCAGAATAAGTACCTTTTTAATGTCTTTGAGTTCCATTTGCTTTTTCCTTTCCTTTTCCGAAGATGATACCGGTCGTAATAGAGTTTCCGTACGTTTTTACCATATATATGTTCAAATTCAAAGTTAGAAACGATATTCCACGTTCATCATCATACCGGCCTGATCCGACCATACCTTAACCCCGTTATCCCAGCTTTGATCAATTCCGTACACATCATGCTGCCATTGATGGGAACCTGTGGAGTGGATCCGGAGATAGTCAATTTCAAAGCCCGCACTGATGTTTTCGGTCAATCCGACCTTGATGCCAAGCGATGCATGGAGGGCACCGCCTATGGTCCTTTCGTATGTCATGCGAGACCCGCCGTCTCCTCTGAGCAAGTGTTCATCGCTGTTGTTACCGTCAACATATGCCCCATCCAGTTGGCCGATTACTTTCAGGCGCGGGAACCGGATATGTTTTTCCATATCGTAAACCGCTTTGATTCCCAAGAAATAATGCCAATAAGTTTGTTTAAAATGGATAATGTTTCCCGGCAGGGGCTCGGGGGGTGCATTGCTCCATGGAGCCGGATATGTCTGGACACCATTGTGGACAAGAAAGTCCAGATACTGCCAGCGGACCCCTGCAACCGGACGCAGATCAAACCAAACCGGCATTTTCAACCAGTCGCCGATCTTCAAATCAACATCAACGCGCGCCATATAGCTCGGCTGCAAACGGCATTGCGCTTGTGAATAGATATCCTTGATCCAGAAATATTCAGTGTCGCTCCAGTCTGAATCCTTGAACGAAAGGTCAGACTCCATGGGGACAGTTGCCGATACTTCCGCTCCCGCTGAAAAACGTGAAAAACGTATCCTGAACTCACCTCCGGCCCACCATGTGTTCATGGGAAATTCCAGGCGGCTCAGGGGCTCCTGAAACGGAGGATAAGGATTGCCGAACTCATAGGACGTATGGCTTACGAAATAACGTTTTACATACAGTTCCACAGACCATGCTTTGTCCGTTGCCGGAGTTTTCCCGACTGCTGTTTGCTGACGGATCTGCTGATACGGATTGTCACTGACATCTTTCGTTTCCCGGTCTGCAGGGAGGACATTCATATCAGAGCTTATGGTGTATCCGTCATTTTTCACTCTCTCGACTTGTGCAAAACACAATGAATAAAAACATAAAACAAATACTGCTGTAAAAGCAAACATGAAAAAATATTTTATATGTGATTCCATATTGGCTGCTCTTCTTGTTTTGATGGATCCGAATAATAATCTTTATTTTAAGTCAATATGATCTGTATGACCAGGCGACACAAGGTTTTCCTTGCCGCCAGATCATTTCTCCGGTTAAAGTCGTCAGGTTAAGATGAAGTAAGGCATTGTATGTTAGCGTCTTTTACCAGTTTATGATCCACTTTTAAAGCAAAATAATGAAAAGGCATTGACGGATTGCTGATAAAAGTGGTAGCTATAAAGTTCATTTTTTAAATCAACCATCAGGGAGACCATTATGCCAGTTAAAAAAGAGAGCACCCGAAAAAGTACGGCAAAAAAAGCTGTTACAGCTGTTAAGAAAACGAAAAAACCCAACCTGCAGGAATTTCTCGATAGTGTTGAGAAAAGAGCTTATGAGCTCTACCAGGAAAGAATCATCTCAGGCGCGCCCGGCGACGACATTTCCGACTGGTTCGAGGCCGAAAAAGAAATGAAAAAGATATACAAACTATAGTCCGTTTTTCTTCCGTCTGCATTTTCCCGTAGAATTGTCCGGAATCCGTTTTCCAACGATCCTGCAAAACCACTTTGAATGGTTGCGCATGAAGGCGCCTGTTTATCCTGTTTATCCTTGACTTACATGAAAGGGTTCCTTTATACTGAACCCATGTAATAGTGATTTATTTTCAATTCTTTCTTACCGGGAGGAGACGAATCATGAGCAACAAAAAAAAACAGTCGCTGAATCTCCTGGACCATTATAATTATGTCGAAACAAAAATTGCCACCGAGGTGACACGCCGGACGCTGGTGCTCATACTCGCGGGCGGCGAAGGTTCCCGTCTGGGAGAATTGACGAAATGGCGCGCCAAACCCGCCGTACCCTTCGGCGGCAAATACCGCATGATCGATTTTCCCCTCTCGAACTGCGTCAACTCAGGCCTGCGCCGCATCGGTGTGCTCACACAGTACAAAGCACATTCGCTGATCCGGCATCTGCAGCATGCCTGGAGTTTCATGAGAGCGGAAATCGGTGAATTTGTAGAGATCATTCCCGCCCAGCAGCGTATGAGCAAAGAATGGTACCGCGGAACGGCTGACGCCCTCTATCAGAACATCGACATCATCCATCGCCATTCGCCCGATTATTTACTGGTCCTTGGCGGCGACCATATCTACACCATGGATTACTCGAAGATGCTGATGCAGCATGTTCAATCAAAAGCGGACATGACCGTTGCGTGCATTGAGGTTCCGCGCATGGAAGCGCGTGAATTCGGCGTCATGTCAGTCGATGGAAACATGCGCATCTCCAGGTTCACCGAGAAACCGGCCAATCCTGAAGCCATACCCGACAAACCGGATCAGGCCCTGGCATCCATGGGCATCTATGTGTTCTCGACCGCCTTTCTTTACGATAAGCTTATCGAAGATGCCAAAGACGAGAACTCTGACCACGACTTCGGCAAAAACATCATCCCCCGCGCCATCCCGAACAGCCGGGCAATGGCGTATACCTATCGCGACGATCAAGGAAAAATGGCCTACTGGCGGGACATCGGCACCGTGGATGCCTACTGGAAGGCAAACATGGAACTGTGCTCCATTGAACCGGAACTGAACCTGTATAATCAAAACTGGCCAATCTGGACTTACCAGGTTCAGCTGCCGCCGGCAAAATTTGTTTTTGATGATGAAGGCCGACGCGGTCAAGCCATAGATTCGCTGGTCAGCGGCGGGTGTATCATTGCCGGTGCGCGTGTAAAGCGCTCCGTCATCTTTTTTGCGACGCGCATCGAAACCTGCAGCACGGTTAAGGACAGTGTCGTTTTGCCGGGAGTATACATTGGAAGGAACTGCCGCATCAACCGCGCCATTATCGACAAGGGAACCCATATTCCCGATAACACCGTTATTGGTGAGAACCCGGATGAGGATGTCAAGCGATTTCACATCAGTGAGCAGGGCATCGTTCTGGTGACCCCGGAGATGATGGGACAGAACATCATGTATGACGGCACACTGATTGGATGATTCGGCGTCATGAAGGGCCTAGGGGATTGTCATTGTTCATAACAGCATGCTGCCGTTTCAGTTCATCTCGTACGGCCACACCGATTTTTTCCATTACATAAGGCTTCTTGATATAAGAACCTGCTCCCCGTTTCTGTGCCTCTCTGACGCGATCCGTCTCTGAAAAACCGCTGACAATTACAGCCTTCTGGCTCGGGTTGATCTCCAGAACTTTCCGGTAGGTTTCCATACCGTCAATACCCGGCGGCATGATCATGTCCAACAGTAGAAGGTCTGCCTTATTTTTTTTGAGGTATTCAACTGCCTCTTCACCGCTGGATACCGCATGAACGTTATATCCAAGTTTTTGAAGCAAACCGGAAGCGACATCCCTTTGATCAGCCATGTCATCAACGATCAATATCGATTCCCCGTTACCCATGTAACATTCTATCGGCTCCCCGTGCTCCGCAGCGATCACTTCCTCACGTGTTACAGGAAAGTAAAGCGTAAAGGTCGTACCCTTGCCAACTTCAGTATGCAGGTCAAGATACCCGTTGTGATCTTTTACAGTTCCCCATACAATGGGCAATCCCAATCCGGTTCCGCTTCTTCTCATGGTCTTTTTTGTATAGAATGGTTCGAATATCTTTTCCCGGTTCTCGTCAGGGATCCCCGTCCCCGTATCGGATACACTCAGGATGGCATAATCGCCATGATGAATCTCATCATAGCCCTTAACCGGTGTGTCCAGGTAGCGATTCTCTGTCCGGACTACAACCTCTCCCTCTCCTGATATAGACTCTGCCGCATTCAGCACCAGATTCGTCAACGTCTTTTCCAGATGGACAAGAGAACCTTTAATGTTCAGAAGGTTCTCATCACACTCTGTCCTAAAGGTCACATTAGGATGATCGTCCTTCATTTTCTCAAACACCGGCATTTTGAAAAAAGCCGACACAATATCGTTTAGATTGATCACATCCGAAACGGTGACGCCTCTTCTGGTCAGTGTGAGAAGATCCTGAATGATCGCGGATCCCTTCTCTGTGGACTTTATAATCTTTTCAGCGTAATCCCTGGTTTTATGTCCCTCCGGAATCTGCATCAGCAACAGTTCCGAATAACCGGAAAGGGCTCCTAAAACATTATTCAGGTCATGTGCCACTCCGCCGGCCATTCTTCCGAGAATCTCCATCTTCTCCGCGCGCTGTAGACGATCCTCCAGTTTCCGCTTCTCATCCTCCGCATTTTTCTGATTCGTAACATCGCGGGCAATACCCCGAAACCCGCTGGAGTCGCCTTTGGCATTTTGCTTCAGGGACACCGAAACTTCGAGGAATCTTTTCATCCCGTCTTTTCTGATGATTACAACATCTGATGATGCGACCGGTTCACCTGTTCTGTATATTCCGTTGAATAGTTTATAC
>CAZXIP010000172.1:0-4761 GCA_964640755.1 uncultured Smithella sp.
GATATTTTCCCACAATGTCACACATCCTCCTGCGCAGCACAAAACTGTTTCTGGCGGGAAGTGGCCCACATTCAATGTTGCGATGCCCATATTATCTTTTATATTCATATTTTTTGATGAATCTGTTAAAAGCATGACGGAATGCTGAGCTTTATAAGTAGCCACATCAAAAATTTTTCTGTAGTGAGGGAATGATCCTTGTTTTTCAAAGTGAAGACAGCCGAAGAGGTCCTTGAAATATTAAAAGGCTTTGGCCCTGCGGGTATGGAAACCATTCCGATTTCTGACGCCCTCAACCGTATCCTGAGCAGTGAGATTGTCTGCGAAGAAGACATGCCGGGGTTTTCAAGGTCTTCGATGGATGGTTATGCCGTCCGGGCGAAGGACACTTTCGGAGCATCCGACAGTCTGCCGGCTTTCCTTGAACTTGCCGGTGAGGTGATCATGGGAAGGGGACCTGAAGGCAATGTCGCTTCAGGGAAAGCCATGAGGATATCGACAGGCGGCATGATTCCGGAGGGTGCGGATGCGGTGGTCATGCTGGAATACTGTCACGGTGTCGATGAAAAGACCATTGAGGTGAGCCGCACGGTTGCCCCCCTGGAAAATGTTATCGGAAAGGGTGACGATTTCAGAAAAGGGGCCGTGATTTTTAGAAAAGGGACAGTGCTCAGACCTCAGGACATTGGCCTGCTGGCCGGTCTTGGCATGCAGAAAATATCCGTGTATAAAAAACCGAGGGTTGGTATCATCTCTACCGGGGACGAGGTCATCCCCATCGATCAGAAACCAGAACCCGGACAGGTAAGGGACATCAACAGTTATACCTTGAGTGCTTTTTGTCTTCAGGCGGGCGCCGTTCCCATCAACATGGGTTTGTGCAAAGACAACTTTGAAGAAATGAGGAAAAAAACCGGCAAGCTCCTTGAGGACTGCGACACGGTGTGGATTTCCGGAGGAAGTTCAGTGGGCACCCGGGATATGACTGTGAAAGTCCTTGAGTCTTTTGAAGGGATGGAGCTGCTGGCCCACGGTATCGCGATCAGCCCGGGAAAACCCACGATCATCGCCAGAATTGGCAGCAAGGCCGTGTTTGGACTTCCGGGCCACGTTGCTTCGGCCATGGTTGTCGCAGAGATTTTTTTGAACCCGTTCCTGGCGAGGCTGGCGGGAAAAGTCCGTGCCTCCGGGGATGTCCGTCAATTCCTTCATGCCGAACTGGATCGAAACGTCGAGTCGGCAAGCGGCAGGGATGATTATATCCGGGTAAAGCTGCACAAGAGGGATGAAAGGGTTTATGCTGAACCGATTTTCGGGAAATCCGGATTGATATCCACCCTGGTTGAAGCCGACGGCCTAGTGAAAATTGACAGAAACACGGAAGGTTTTTACAAAGGGCAAACCGTCTCTGTGATTCTCTTCAGACCTTTTGAAAATGAGGAATAAATGAAAAGGAATGTCTATCTGGCCATGAAGGGGCTCCCGGAAGCCCGGGAAATCTTTTCACGGGCATGGCGGGAAAAGAAAACGGTTCCGGAGCAGATTAACACGGAAGACGCGCTGGGGCGCGTCACGTCAGAGCCTGTTTACGCAGTTGTTTCCGCGCCAACCTATCACTCGGCCGCCATGGATGGCATTGCCGTGAGGGCTGAAAGAACATACGGGGCCACCGAGCAATCGCCGATCGTTTTGAAAACGGGCGAGGATGCCGTGTGGATCAACACGGGACACGCCCTTCCGGAGGGATACAACGCCGTTGTCATGGTGGAAAAAATCCATGAACTGGATGCGTCTCATGTCGAGATTATGCAGCCGGCCTATCCCTGGCAGAACGTCCGGAAGGTAGGGGAAGACATTATTGCTACGCAGCTGCTGTTTCCGCAGAATCATGTGATCCGTTCCTATGATATGGGGTCGCTTGTCTCCGCTGGTGTCTTTAAAGTGATGGTCCGCAGGAAACCAAAAGTAATCATCATTCCAACGGGGACGGAAATTGTCAGCCACAGGGACATCTCGGATTTCAACCAGTTGAGGTCGAACCGGATCATCGACTCGAATTCCGTCACGCTTTCGGGGCTTGTGCGCGAGGCGTACGCGGAACCGAGAATTTTGGACATCACTCCCGACGAAGAAAATGCGATCCGCAGCGTTCTTCTTGCCGCCGCAGATTCCGATGCCGACCTGATCCTGATCAATGCCGGATCATCGGCTGGCTCCAAAGACTACACGGCAGGTATCCTGGCGCAGATTGGAGAAGTGCTTGTGCATGGCGTTGCCATGATGCCGGGAAAGCCGACGATACTGGCCGTGGTCAACGGAAAACCGGTCATCGGGATTCCGGGATATCCGGTTTCTGCTATCCTTTCCTTTGAACAGTTTGCCATGCCTATGCTTTTCCACATGCAGGGGTTAGTGCCTCCGAAGGACCGTTCCATAAAAGTGATCACGTCCAGAGCCATTCCTTCAAAACTGGGTACGGAAGAATTCGTGCGTGTCAATATCGGCAGGGTAAGGGAGCGATGTATTGCAACGCCGCTTCCCCGTTCGGCAGGGTCGATCACCACTCTTACAAGGGCGGAAGGTATTATCCGTATTCCACCATCGCTGGAAGGCATTGGGCAGGGTGAAGAAATCGAAGCCGGGCTTCTTGTGAATGAAGAAGATCTTAAAAACACGATCGTTGTGATCGGCAGTCATGACATCACGATCGATGTTATTGCCGATGAAGTCAGGCTGGCCACGGGAAGGAACATCAGGATTTCATCGGGAAATGTTGGAAGTCTTGGCGGCCTGATAGCGCTAAAAAAAGGAATTTGCCATTTTGCGGGTTCGCACCTTCTGGATGCCCAGACCGGCGAATATAATATTTCCTACATCAGGCGCTACCTTAAAGGCGTGAGGGTAAGCCTGTTTCACCTTGTGCTAAGGGAGCAGGGCCTGATTGTTCAAAAGAACAATCCGAAGGGGATCAGGGGAATCATAGATCTCACGCGCGGCGATGTTTCATACGTGAACAGGCAGGCGGGTTCGGGCACGCGCATTCTGCTGGATTACAACCTGGCGCGGCAGGGTATAAAGCCTGAATCCATCAAAGGATACAATCATGAAGAGTTCACTCACATGTCCGTGGCCGTCGATGTGCTGAGCGGCGCCGCGGACTGCGGCATGGCGATTTACGCGGCCGCAAAAGCTCTCGATCTGGACTTTATTCCCATGGACACGGAACAATACGACCTGGTGATTCCTTCCGATTTCCTGGATGATCCGAATATCCGGGCCGTGATCGATGTTATCCGTTCTCAAAGATTTCGCGACAGGGTCAGGGAGCTCGGCGGCTATGACCCTTCAAAAAGCGGGGAACTGGCGATGGAGATCAATCCCTGATGCATCCCGCAAAGTCTGATGTATCGGGTATCGTAAAGTGATCGTTTAAAAAAATAGTTATAGATGGGCTTCCAATAAATGGCGCACGGCCGGTTTGATATAGATGTCATCGAGGTTAAACTGTTGCAGGGCCTTGATCATCACCTGAATTTTATCCTCCACGTTTGCCCTGGAATTCAGGATTACAATATACCGTCCCTCCACGCGGCAGAGGCCGCCTGTGACGGATGTTTCATCCATGCTGATAGTTTCATCACGGACACAAATTTCAAGCTTTCCGGCCAGTTCTTCGAGCTGTTGTAAAAGGGTTTCTTCCTGCATCATTTCTGTGCAGCGTTTCTGTTAGTCATTAGCTTACGGCTGTTTCTTGCGATACACATTCAATCCAACTTTCTTGTCCTCGTGGCCGGGAATTGTTACGTTCCCTTCCGTGGTTGCGATAATGATTGTCTTGCCGGAAGAAGACGGGCCAAATTCCCGGGTCAGATCAACCTTAATGGTCAGGATGTTATCAACAACTTCCATTTCGACGTTTTTCATGACGATTCAACCCTCCTTTTTTTTAATAATTATCATTAATCGGCGCCGATGGCAACTGCAAGAGGTTTTGTTTTGTAACGTGACTACAGTATCATCCATATAAATCATTCCACATTTCGTTCATTCGCTTGAACATTCCGTTGAAAGAAAGCAGGAAAATGGGATTTTGAAATAGAGGGCCTACGGCGCCATCATCATTAAATAGTAAATGATTACATGGTGTTAAAATAATATATTGTTTGATATGCAATTCTGGCACGCAAATTTCATTAGTATAAAGGCAAATAAACAAACTACCCTCAAGGAGGTAACAGATCATGAAAAAGACATTAGGAACCATCGCAGCGGCGGCAGCAGTAGTTCTCTTGACGGCAACCTTTGGATTCGCGGAATACGCGGCAGCGGGAGCAACCAATTTCCCGTATTTCCAGCTGGGATGCCTGATTGTGGGCGGACTCATCATGGTCAGCCTGAAACGGAAGTATGACAAGATGTACACGGCGGAAGTTGTTGGCGCCTTCGCCCTTTACACAATGCTGATGGCGCTGTTCACCAACCCGGTTATTGATGCAGTGAAAAACATTGTGACCTGATTGCAGGCAGATCAGGAAGAAGCGGACAGAAGTAAAAGAAGTTAAGTATTCACAACCGCTGCAGCAAAAAACATGATCTGTCAATATAGTACGCCCCCTCAAGGCCCTCCATCTTGAGGGGGTTTTTTAATCTAAATCAAGGGAACAAATGCCATGTCTGTTGCCGGATGTGACGCGACAGGGAAACAGATCCTTTCTCCTTGCCCCTTCGTTTGCTGAGCCTGTCGAAGCGCGGTCGCTGAGC
>CAZXIP010000173.1:0-4662 GCA_964640755.1 uncultured Smithella sp.
CTGTAAAACTGATCTATCGCCTCATAAACCCTGATGACCTTTTCAATGTACTGGACATTTACTTCCCGATCGCTGATTAAAGACTTTTGGACTTCTTTGCTGTCTTTAAGTTGAATAAAAAACATGATCACCTCCCGCAGAGTTTATTGAAAATGTCCGTCTTATGGCCTGACGTGTTCAGCCTTTTTTAGGTCTCCTCAAATATTCCGCTCTGAATAAGGGGTAGACTTTTCTTCTCCCTGTATGTTTCATCGTATTCTCTTTTTGTTTGGGCTAACCGTCCCCGGGCTACCGCTAAGTTGCTTTTCCATTCCCTGATCATCTTCCTGTATTCTTCAGCCTTGTCTCTCTCCGCCGGGGTAGGATAGCTTCTATAAAGCTTTTCCATCTTCTGATATGATTCGACGATCATTTCGTTAAACCGGACATTTACTTCCCGGTCCCTGATTAACGTCTTATGGATTTCCCGCTTAGCTTCCTTAAAGAACATGGCACCCCCTCTCTTATATTGAGTTATTCTCCACCTTACTCTCTTTTCTCCCGTTTTTATCTTTATTTGATCTGTAAATCTATTATTAAGTCTGTATTAATTGCTCATTAATTATTTATTAGCATTTCTAATCATCAATTCTTTCATAAACAGATTACATTAATCACTATTTGTTTTGTTATGGCTATATTATACCATTTAATTTATGTCTTGCAAATATTATTTTTACCTATTTTATGTTTATTATGATCTATTCACTTCTATATACCCATCATGGAAAATCGCTTACCGGGTATGATTTTATCTGCTTCAGGTGACAGGGTGACGATGAAAAGGGGGAAGGGAAAGAATAATCTGCATCAACCATCTCGTTACAAGCTGCGGAGAATTAACGTTTGTCGCATAGCGGCGGGATGAAAAAGATTTCTTGACTCTTTATGATAACGCTGTTACATTAACAGCGTTATATTTATAAAAGGAGACGATCATGCCTAAGGCGCCCATGACGAGGGAAGAAATAGACAACACCAGGGCAAGGATTCTGGATACCGCTCTTGACATCATCATCGCGGAAGGATTTAATAACTTAAGCGTGCGTAAAATAGCGTCCCGTTTGGGTGTTACGGCCACGACCATTTATAATTATTACACCAATAAAAATGAAATCAATTTAATGATCAGGATACGTGGGTTCGAGAAGCTGCATGGACTTCTGATAAAGCACGCGGCTCCATTTAATGATATTGAGAACAAAATAAAAGCCATGGTCCGCGCTTATATTGAATTCGGGCTGACCAATCCCAGCTACTACGACATCATGTTCAATCTGCACACTCCCAAATATCTCGACTACGTGGGTACGGAAATAGAACCTCTCGCCCATACCGAAAAGCAAAATGCGTTGAAATGTCTTTCTCTTTTTATTGAAACCATTAGCGCTTACATTCCCGCGAAGGGAAAGAGGAAGGATCATTTCGTTTTATATCACGTCGTCAAATTCTGGTCTGACCTTCACGGTCTTGTCACGCTGACGAACAGCCGCTTGTTCCACGAAGTGCTGGACGATGTAGATTCTTTCATCCAGCAGCGAACTTCAGAGATGATCGACGATATAACAAAAATGAAAACAGAGTTTACTGCTGAATAAACGCTTATTGAAACAAAGTCATTTTGAGGACGGGGGGCATTCCATGCAGGCAACAGCACAAAAAAATTCAAAAAGTTATACCGATGCGCTGGCTAATCTTTTTTTTAAATTTTTTGCTTTAAATTTCAATATCCGCCCTTCATTGAAAAAGTATCTGAAGGGTGATGACGGTTGGCTGAATTTCACCTTCGGCATCAAAACGGAAAGTGGCAGCATGGAGCAGGCAATACGATTTGAAAACGGGAAAGTCCTTGTTTTAAAAAATATTCCTTCCCAAATGGATGCCCAGCTTATTTTTGTAGATGAAAACGCTGTCAAGGAAGCCGCCACAAAACCTCCCAACAGGCTGATGCTGGCCCTGATGGAAAACAGAATTGTCATGAACGGCAATCTTGGTTATCTGCAATTAATTAACTTTTACCTTTCGCTTCTTTTAAAACACATCCATATTGCTAAACTGAAAAAAGAAACAAAATTGGAAAATCGAAAATACGACGCCTCAGCTGCCTCAAAAAAAAGTATTGATTCCAAAAAACTGCGGCAGATCAGGGCCGGCTCTGTTGATCCCGGCGTCAAGCATTTACCCGAACCATATCTTTCGGAATATTCCCTGCACGACTTCCCCAGATTAAAGGATTTTCTGGATATCCACTTAAAGACCCGTCCGGTAATATGTCATGAACGGGCGGAGATCCTGACCAAATGGTACAGGGAAAATGGGTTTGAAACCGATAAAAACGGCAGGTCTGTGGTTGCCGAGCTCCGTCAGGCACAGGCATTTAAATATCTGATGGAAAACAGAAAACCCATCATCAGAAAGAATGACTTGATTGCCGGAACAAATACCACAAAGGAAATAGGGGTCATCATCTATCCGGACGCCCATGGCACGATGATCTGGGGAGAACTGCTGACCGCGCCTTACAGGCCGCTGAATCCATACGACGTGACTCCCGAAACCGTGGATGTTCTCCACAACAGGGTATTTCCTTTCTGGCTGCATCGCAACTTCCGCCAATGGGTAAGAGACAATAAAAATTATCCGCTGTGTCAAAAACTCGATGAGCGCTTCGCCGCCTGCTTCTTATGGAAAACCGTCGCATTGTCTCACACCATTTTAAATTATCCTGAAATATTAAAGCTTGGCACCAAAGGCATTATCACGAAGATTGACATGGAACTGGGAGAGACGCCAGAGTCTGAAAAACAAAAGCTCGATACACTGCGCGCGATGAAGATCAGCCTTGAGGGAATCAATGTCTATGCTAAAAATCTTTCCGTTGAGGCCGCGAGCCTCGCGAAACAGGAAACGGATCCCGGCCGCAAAAATGAATTGATCCGTCTGGCCGATATCTGCCGGCGCGTTCCGGAGAATCCCTGTATCACACTTGATGAAGCCGTCAATGCAATGTGGATCATGTGGGTCGGAGTGCACATGGAAAACACCAACGCAGGATTTTCGCTGGGACGGCTGGATCAATGGCTTCAACCTTATTTTCTGGCCGACATGGAAAAACTTGCCGGTGAGGAAGAGAAGCGGAAATACATAAAGCACGCCGTTGAACTGATTGGCTGTTTTTATATGCGCTGCACAGACCACCTGCCTTTAATACCGGACATCGGCAACTATCTCTTCGGCGGCAGTTCCTCTGATCAGGCCATTACCCTTGGCGGTGTGACGCCTGACGGCGAAGACGCAGTCAATGACATGACCTACATCTTTCTGAAGGTCACGGAAATGCTCTCTATCCGCGACCCCAATGTCAATGCCCGCTACAATCGGGGAAAAAACAGTGAAACTTACTTGAAACGGCTTTGTGAGGTGAATTTAAATACCACCGCCACTCCTTCAATCCACAATGACGAGGCTGTCATGGCCTCTCTGGCGGAATTCAACTATCCGGCCCAACACCTGAGGGACTGGTCGGCGACAGGCTGCGTGGAACCCACGCTTTCTGGACGCCACATCGGTCACACCAATTGCATGATGTTCAACATGGTAGCAGCCCTGGAGATGGCTCTCAACAACGGATGGCATCCTTTAATGCGATGGCATTTAGGTCCCAAAACCGGTGACATCGAAGCCGGTGACTTTAATGACTACGAATCGTTTTTCAACGCGTTTGCTGCACAGCTTTGCTTTCTGGCGGATCAGACCTGTGAATACAACAATCTTCTGGGAGAGGCTCATCAGGCGATACGTCCGACTCCTTTTATCTCCGCCCTGATAGAAGGTCCGATGAAAAGCGGCCGAGACGTCACCAAAGGCGGTGCTCTCTACAATTCATCAGGGACAGCATGCATCGGTCTTGCCGATATCACTGATTCGCTGATGGCCATCAAAAAATTTGTGTATGATGAGAAGAAAGTTTCTTTCAAGGAACTGCGAAATGCTGTCAACACCAACTTTAAAAATGATCCTGCCCTGCTTGCCATGATAAAGAACAAGGCCCAACTGTTCGGTTCCGGCGATCAGGAAGCTCTGGCGACAGCCAACAGGGTGGCGAAACTTGCCCACGACTGCTTCGGCAAACACTCGAATTACCGGGGTGGCAAATATACGGCAGGATTCTGGTCCATGTCCAATCATGTCGCTTTCGGCACTCTTACTGGAGCGCTGCCTTCGGGAAGGCTCGCGGGCAAAGCCTTTACGCCGGGCCTGACTCCCGAACCGCATGCTTCCAAAAGCATTTTAGATAACATCCGCGATGTTGCCAAACTGGACCCGAAAAACATGAACAACAATATTGCCTTCAACGTGAAGGTCGTGCCGGGTGCGAAGGAGACACACCAGAGAATCGTGGAAAACATCTATTCCTATGTGAAGACATACTGCGACCTAGGCGGAATGCAGATGCAGTTAAATGTCGTATCGTCAAAAACACTCAGAGACGCCATGGAGCATCCGGAAAATTATCAGAATCTTCTGGTCCGCATATCCGGATATAACGCCTACTTCGTGACGCTCAACAGGGACATGCAGATGGAATTGATCGAGCGCGCCGAATTTGGAATATAGTTAAAT
>CAZXIP010000174.1:0-4652 GCA_964640755.1 uncultured Smithella sp.
CTGCCCGATTGCACCGGAGCAGCTTTGCAAGGAACTCCGATCTTATTTTGTATAGATATCCGAAAAGCGAAATGATGATCCTGACAAGGCATTTTATATTTTGAAGTTGGACCCGGGCATCGCTCCAGAGCGCCCGGTTCATCACGTTTACCGTCATCGAAAACATCTGCCGCGGAGAAATCAGACGCCTGCTGCAAGAATGACAGGATCAGGACAATCGAATCCCGGTTGAATTTCCGCTCCTGATAGCTTGATATACTTTTTTCTCCGCAAACTTGAGAACATTGCCCATCGCCTTGCGCGATGCTGCGGCATCCTTCCGCTTCAGTGCTTTCAAAAGCTTCAGGTTCAGCTCCAGCGACATTCCCGGCGCGCCGTCGATGGAATAAAAAAACTCTGAAAAGAAAAAGTACACCGGTTTGAAGGATTGAAAAACCAGTCTGCTGATGATGTCCCCTGATATGGTGATGATGGTGCTGTGAAAATCGTAATCGCATTCAGCCAGCACCGCCGCGTCCTTTGGATTGCGCTTCTTTTTGTCTAGGTTCGCCTCGAGGTATGCGATATCGCTTCTTTGAATCCGCAGCGCCGCCTCGCCTGCTGCCTCCGTCTCGGTTACAAACCTGAACTTCAGCAAGGATTCAAGCGTCTGCCGGTCGATGGTTTTTTGGGCGCGGAGAACCTGAACCAGCGTTTCCACAGAGCCTTCCCGGTTAAAGTCTCTGACATAGGTTCCGCTCTGGGGGTGCGTCACCACAAAACCGTTCTGGGTCAGCATCGCAATGGCTTCCCGAACCGCGAAACGGCTCGCCTTGTATTTCCCGACCAGCTCCCTTTCGGGTGGCAGTCTGCTACCGACCGGGTATGCTCCCACAATGATATCATTACGCATATCTCTGAATATTTTAACGGGCAGTCCACTCTTCATAATACCTTCGTCTCCATTTTTCCTTGTGTTTATGTGCTCCGCGGCGAGTCCTACACCACAAATGCAGGCTGATTTACAATAAAACACTTGACAATTGGTTATACCAATAATAAAAATGGTATAACCAATTATACGCGGAAGGGAGGAATTGCAATGAAAATTTCGTCCATTGAGCTTTATCACATGTCGGTCCCTCTTGAAGAAACGTTCTGGCCAACGTGGATTCCCGGTTACCCGCAGACGCACAACCGGTTCACGCTGATCAAACTGACGACCGACGAAGGTATTGAAGGATACAGTGCCGGCACCGCGCTGGGCACAGAGCGGGAAGGCCTGGGTGACCTACTGGGCGGCTACCTGATGGGCGCCGATCCGGCAGAAATCGACCGGGTGCAGGACCTGCTGAAGCAGGCGGGCATTCTGGGATGGCGCAACTTCTGGATTGAGCCTGCATGCTGGGACATCATCGGCAAAAAAGCGGGCAAGCCTGTTTACGAGCTTTTGGGCGGAAATGCCCGACCGATTGAGGTGTACTGCTCCACCGGCGAGATGCACGACCCCGATAAAAGGGCGGAAGAGCTTCAGGCGATCCGGGCGATGGGATACCGATGCGCAAAGCTGCGGGTCAAAAGCATTGAAATGAAAGACGATATCCGCCAGATCGAGGTCGTCCGGAAAAAGATGGGCGACGATTTCATGCTGGGTGTGGACGCAAATCAGGGCTGGCTTGTCACGATCGTGGACAAGATCCCGGCCTGGGATCTCGCACGCGCCAAGGCGTTCGCAGACGCCTGCTACCAGAATGGTATTGAATGGCTGGAGGAGCCACTGGATTCAAGGAACTACGACGGCAACGCCGAGCTGAAGAAATATTCAAAAGTCAAAATATCGGGTGCCGAGCTGAACTATGGATGGGACGAGATCAAGATCATGTTTGAAAAAGACTGCTTCCACATTTACCAGCCCGATGCAACCTTCGCAGGCGGCATCGCCCAGGTGAAAAAGGTTATCGACATGTGTCATGAGAAAAAACGGTTTTACACGCCGCACACCTGGACCAACGGGATAGGATTTTACGTCAACTGGAACATGGTGCTGGCCGACCGGGAAAATGCCCTGCCGCTGGAGTATCCTTATGAGCCGCCGTCCTGGATTCCGCAGTACCGCGAAGGCATCATCGATCCGATCCTCCCGGACAAAAACGCAATGCTGCAGCCTTTCACATCGCCGGGCCTGGGTTTCACCATCAACGAAAGATTGCTGAGAAAATACGGAAAACGATTCTTCAAACTGACCGAAATGGGACTGAAGATCAAGGTCATCCGCGAAAAAGGCCTGAAAGCGGCGCTTGCCCTCAAAAAGAGGAAAGAACAGTAGCCTTTCACTGCTATAATGCATCATGGGAATGGACGTTTCGGCAGTGGATATTTGAGATCAATTCAGGAAATACGCGGATTGCCACGCATGCACGATGAAGGCCACGAGCGCCAGTGATTGCATGGAACTGTCTGGCATTTTTTGGATCTCACATGAGTTAACATCGTCTCCGCGCAGCATAGCTGCCGAACAGCGTCAAACCGGCCGGCATTCCCCTGTTGCCAGTCTCGCTTGTTCATTTTTTTCCTAAGAGTGCGTGATAATAACCCCGGCGGTACTTGCGCACAACATCCAGAACGTCAAGACCGTATTTAATCGGATTGAGATGAGATTTTTCACCTGCATAAATCGTTGGTATAGCAATCTCCCGTATCGGGAGGCCCAGAATTTTCGTGCATACAATCATATCCAGATCAAAATCAAAGGAATCACTTAACCTGTCGAAAGGCACGGAGAGAATCAGTTTACGCGAATACGCCATATAACCGCTGTGATATTCAGCCAAGTTCATGTCGAAACACACATTTTCGATTGCTGTTAGGAATTTATTACCGACGTATTTGTACAAAGGCATGCCGCCCTTGAGCGCTCCGCCTTTCAGCATACGTGACCCCTGAACCAGGTCAGCCTCCCACGTTTCCAGAGGAGTAATTATTTCCGACAGTTTTTCAGGGGAATACTGGCCGTCGGAATGCAGACCAACGACGATTTGTGCTCCCTGACTTACACAGCAGGAAAGAAGGGTCTTTTGTGCGGCGCCATATCCTTTGTTAACTTCATGCCTGAAAACAGTCAGGTTGGCATATTCACGGCTCAGCAGATTAACAGCATGTGACGTATGATCTGTACTTCCATCATCAACCACGACATACTGTTCAACCCTTTTTTTAAAATCATTAGGAATCCGCGTGAATACTTGCGCGATGGTGTCCCCGGCATTGTATACCGGCATGATGATAAAGATGCCTGATCCGTTCATCTTCCGGCCCTTCTGCCTGTTGAGATCAATAACTCCCTATCTGGCGTAATAACGCATGGTGCGTAAAAGCAACTCTGCGATGGGTGTCTTAGGCTTCCATCCGAGGAGTTCTCTGGCTTTAGAACAATCTGGGATGCGCCGGTCACAATCTTCATAACCCTCGCCGTAAAATTCCAGACCTGATACCTCCGCAATTTCCGGCAGCATAGCATCCGGCTGCATAAAATTATCCCGGTAAATGTCGCGCATCAACTCCGCCAATTCCCGGATAGACACTTCATTGCGAGAAGAACCAATGTTAAATATCTGGCGATCGCAGACGCCTCGAGTATTTTGAACAATCCTGTAAATACACTCTATAGCATCATCAATATCCGTGTAGCTGCGGCGCTGTAACCCTCCATTCACCAGTTTCATGGGTGTGCCGTTCAGCAACGCCGCCATAAAGCAGGAAAAAACACGGGGAACACCGTCTCCATTTATTGGCAAATAGTCAATTCGTGGACCAATAAAATTGAAGGGACGTATAATGGTATAGTTTAATTGTCCATCCAGTCCGTACGCATGCAGGACTCTCTCCAGTAGCTGTTTGGCGGATGCGTAAATCCACCGATGTTTATTGACAGGACCAAGGATGCAGTCGCTTTTGTCTTCTGAAAAGGTCGCGTAAACAGGATTGTCAGGATCAGGCAGTTTCCCGGACAAAACAGCCGCGGGGGTTTTGCCATATACTTCACAGGTAGAAAACTGAATCAGTCTTTTCTTGTGATGAACACAATATTCCGCAATCCGAAGATTTTCAGTAAAATTGGTTCGAAAAACATCTATCGGCAACTTGAGGTAAAGACTTGGATTGGCGTAGGCAATGAGATCGATTACGAGATCACTGCGATTTACTAATTCCTCCGAATTAAAACTAGGATCTCCAATACTTTTGTCGATAAATTCAAATTTGGCATCAGAGGAAAACTCCTTGATTTTATCATCATGCGTATCGACACCTGTAACATCGTGCCCCTCTTTTAAAAGACGCTGGGTAAGGTGCGAGCCGATAAAACCACCCGCCCCGAGACAAAGAATTTTCAAGAAACACTCCTTTAGCTGTTCATTACAACGCAAGCTAGGCTTACCGTCCGTCGCCGCCGTTTAACAAAGATGGATTTTTCTGTCAACATTTTATACTTATTGCTATTGATGGTCCTCTGGGGATTAGACAGATTACGTCAGAATTTGGCTCCAACAATAAAAAGGCGGCATAAAATGCCGCCTTTTTCCTTTTGTTTGGCTTTTTTTACGCGGAATTAACCTGTAAGATTGCATCAAAAGCTGGCAGAACTTGATTTAAGGGACTTCGTTTGTCAGGGTGAC
>CAZXIP010000175.1:0-4559 GCA_964640755.1 uncultured Smithella sp.
GCGGGCCATGCCATGATAAGATTCTTCAGGTCGGCTTGTGGCATCATCTTTTCAGGGTTACGCTCAAAAATGTGCCGCAAACCGTTTTTTTAGGCGGTACCCTAGACAATGCTTTTCTGATTGCTTACAGCCGGACTCTCAAGGCCAAGGACGCGGTTCAGTTATGGTCGGTACCTTTGGCTTCTGCGTGGCAGGACATTATCGGAACAGAATATTCCATGGATATCTCAACACTCGGCAAAGAGCCGATTTCCGCGGATCGGCCTTGCGGTTCGGACATTCGTTATGATTCAGAGTTTCAGAAACTGCAAAATGAAATTGACAAACTTTCTTCTCCATCTGCATCCGGTTCGGTCAACTGGGAAAAAGTTGTTCGTTTTGCATCCGATATTCTTGCGCATAAGTCAAAAGATCTGCTGGTGGCAATATATCTGTCGGTCGCGTTGACGTATACCCGGAAGCATGATGGCCTGTCCATGGGAGTCAAGCTCCTGATGGATCTGATGGAAAAATTCTGGCAGCAGCTTTATCCACCCCCGGAGAGAATGCGCGGACGTATACGTGCCATGGAATGGTGGGCTGAAAAAATGGAGTCTGCTTTGAGGCAGCTCCCACGGGTTCCTGTTCCAGAACCGCAGGTTCGTATTCTGAAAGATCATTTGGAACAGGTCGAACAATGGATTGCGAACCACCTGGAGAATCCACCGTCTCTGAATGCGATCAGAAATTTGTCCGGTGATTTTACCGTTCAACACGAGGTAACGGATCAGAAAGAAGCCACGATATTGTCAACGTCGCAGGTAATCACCGCCGGCACAAAAATTAAACAAGACCAGATCAGTCCTTCTGTGCAGACTGAAGAAATCCAGTCTTCCCCGAACGACGGGAAGATGCTGGAGCATTATCTGCAAAAAATACGTGAAATCGGCAGTCACTGCCAGCAGCAGAACGCGGCCGATCCCCTGCCTTACAGGCTGAACAGAAAATTGCTGTGGTGCAATATCGAGGAGCTGCCTGTATCGACCAACGGCCTTACCAGAATTCCCGCTCCCGATAAACAGATCGTGAAAATGCTTTTTGATTTGCACGGCCATGGCGATGTCGAAGCCTTATTAAAGGCCGCTGAAGGAAGGCTTCCGCAGTTTATTTTCTGGATGGATCTGAACCGGTTTGTGGCGGAATCTCTGGCCAGGCTCGGTGCACACTATACAAAGGCGCACCGGGCTGTCTGCCGGGAAACCGCCTTTCTGATTTATCAGTTGCCCGGTTTGGAAGCCCTGTCTTTTGCCGACGGGACGCCTTTTGCTACTTTGGAGACAAAGAACTGGCTCAAAATCATCGCGATCCATTCCGGCGTTTCGGCAGAAACCGTGCCTGACTCAGGATTGGATTTGCCGGGTTGTGAAAACCGGATGGAAGAAGAAATCACGGAAGCGCAAGGCATGATTCACAGAGGCAGGCTTCTGGAAGCAATGGAAGGTCTGCAGCATAAGTTAAATGACGCATCGTCCGGCAGGGAAAAGATTATCTGGCGCCTGGCGGTTGCCCGGTTGCTGCTCGATGTGAAGAAATACGAACTGGCCCTGCCTCATCTGGACCAGATCATCCGGGAGATAGATATTTTCCATCTGGAAGACTACGATTCCGCCCTTGCGTTGAAAGGCTTGAAAATGGTGTGCGCCGGACTGGAATCGCAGGATGATGAATCATTAAAGAGTAAAAAAGCGGATGTGCTTTATCGTATTGCACGAATTGACATGGCGGAAGCGATACGTCTGGGACATGCTTGAAAACAAATGACATAAAAAGAGGAGGAAACAATGGCAAAAGAACCATCTGTGGCGCCGAAGGAAAGAGTGAATATTGTATATCGCGCGTCGGTCGGCGATATAAAAGAAGATGTGGAACTCCCATTAAAAACACTGGTGATGGGCGACTTTACGGGAAGGCATGATGAAAGGTCTCTGGAGAACCGGGAACCGATCAATGTGGACAAAGACAATTTCAATGACGTGATGAAAGCCCAGGGCATCCATTTGAATTTTACGGTTCCCGACAAACTATCAAAACAGCCGGATTCAGATCTGGATCTTCATCTTAACATTGAATCGATCAATGATTTCGGGCCTGAAGCCATTGCACAGAAGGTTCCGCAATTACGACGGCTGTTTGAATTGCGCGATGCTTTGCGGGCTATGAAAGGGCCCCTGGCCAATGTTCCCGAATTTCGAAAAAAAATCCAGGAGCTGGTGAAAGATGAGGAGGCCAGGGTAAAGCTCCTGGCTGAAATCGGGATTGAAGAATAGGGGGGATGAGCATGAAACAGGCAACGGAAAAAGTGGTGACGGATGAAATGGACGGGCACAAATCCCTGGTGGAAGAAATTGTTCAGGCGACCAGGCTGTGTCCGGAAGATGAGGCTTATTCGCTGACACGCAGGGGAGTGGAAGCATTGATGGCAAAATTGCTGATGCCCGGGGCCGAAACGATTAAAGTGTCAAAATCGGTAGTGGATGAAATGATTGCCGCCATCGATCAAAAACTCAGCGCCCAGCTTGATGAAATCCTGCACCACAGAGAATTCCAGAAAATGGAATCGGCATGGAAATCCCTGAAGTTCCTGGTTGACAGGACAGATTTCCGGGAAAACATCCGCATAGAAATTCTCAATGTCTCCAAAGAAGATCTCCTCACGGACTTTGAGGATGCGCCGGAAATTCCGAAATCCGGATTATACAAGACCGTTTATACCAGCGAATACGGTCAGTTCGGCGGCAAACCCTACGGTGTGCTGATCGGCAATTACGAATTTGACATCGGGCCACAGGATATGAAGCTTCTGCAATATTTGTCGGGTGTGGCGGGGATGGCCCACGCACCTTTCCTGGCATCTGTCAGTCCCGCGTTTTTCGGTCTTGAAGATTACAGTCTTCTGCCCAATCTCAAGGACATCAAATCCATTATGGAGGCTCCGCAATATGTAAAGTGGCATGGTTTTCGGGAATCCGAGGATTCGCGTTATATAGGTCTCACCCTGCCGCGGTTTTTGCTTCGGATTCCATACGGAAATGACAGCGTGCCGGTGAGAAGCTTCAACTATGAAGAAAACGTTTCCGACGGACACAGTCAATATTTGTGGGGCAATACAGCTTTTGCTCTGGCTTCCAGAATTCACGAGAGTTTTGCTCAATACCGCTGGTGTGCCAATATCATTGGACCGCAGGGTGGTGGAGCCGTTTACGATCTGCCGGTTCACCAGTTTGAGTCCATGGGAGCCATTCAGACTAAGATTCCCACGGAAGTTCTGGTATCAGAGCGGCGGGAATTCGAACTGGCCGAAGAAGGCTTCATTGCACTGACCATGCGTAAAGGCAGTGACAATGCGGCCTTCTTTTCGGCCAACTCAACGCAAAAACCTAAATATTTCGGTATCAGCAAAGAAGGCAAGGAGGCAGAACTCAACTACAAACTGGGCCTGCAACTGCCCTATATGTTCATCATCAGTCGCATGGCGCATTACCTGAAAGTGATTCAGCGTGAAAACATCGGCACATGGAAAGAGAGAGTGGATCTGGAAACAGAGCTTAATAACTGGATTCGTCAGTATGTGGCCGATATGGATAGTCCTATGCCGGGTGTCAGAAGCCGCAGGCCTCTGCGTCAGGCCCAGGTGTCCGTTGAGGAAGTTGAAGGAGAGCCGGGTTGGTACCGTGTGGGATTGAAAGTGCGGCCGCATTTCAAATACATGGGCGCTTATTTTACGCTGTCTCTGGTCGGCAAGCTGGATAAGGAATAGATCACAGACAGAAAAATAATATTTAAAATGCTCAGGGTGTTTGCGTTTTTCCATTCGATTGTCAATCGAGTTGAAATATTTATACCAAATAAAAGGAGGAGTTGTACAATGTCATTACCAGCACATTTGACTTTACAGGGAGAGAAGCAGGGAAAAATTGAAGGGTCCTGCGAAATGCAGGGAAGAGAAGGCACTATTCTGGTTTACGCAATGGATCATGATATCCATATTCCGCGTGATCCTCAGTCTGGCTTGGGGAGTGGAAAAAGAATTCACGGACCCCTGACCATTATGAAAGAATATGACAAGAGTTCACCAAAATTGTATCAGGCACTTTGCACCGGTGAGCACTTAAAGAACGTCACGATCAAATGGTATCGTATAAACAAACAGGGATCGGAAGAACATTACTTCTCGCATGTTCTGGAAGATGCGATTGTTGTTTCCATCACACCGAGCATGCCGGTAGCCTTTCTGCCCGAAAATGAGCCCTACCGTCACATGGAAGAAGTATCCTTTACCTATAAGAAAATTAAATGGACATGGGAACCCGATGGCATCGAGTCCGAAGATTCCTGGGCCGTCCCGAAATAGAAAACTCCAAAGGATCCAGCATGCCGGGTTTTCCTGAATTTGCACAAAAGCCCGGCATGCTGCATGTCGCACAGTCTTTGTCAATGCTGGTTCAGATTCATCGTGTTTTTTGAAGGCCTCCTGCCCGATGGATGGATAGGGAATGTCTGTTGACATTGTTTGCCGTTTG
>CAZXIP010000176.1:0-4524 GCA_964640755.1 uncultured Smithella sp.
TTAAAATTCAACAAAGAATAAAATAATCATTTAATATTCTGAAGGTTTTCATGCCGCTGCAAAAATACTCCATAAAATGGTCAATCATCATTATTACAGCTCTGGTTGTAGGACTGCTATTTTCCTGGGAAACCAATCATCTAAAAATAGAGACCGATATTCTGGAATCCATGCCTCATAATGATCCGGTGCTGAATTCTGCGCGACAGGTGATCAGTCATTTGCCCATTCAGGACAAGATATTTATTGATTTGGAACAGGTATCCGATAGTCGGGATAAGCTGGTCAGAGCGGCATCTGTTGTTACGGATAAATTGAATAAAAGTGGTTTGTTTACCAGAGTCGGCATCGGTGATGCGGCAAATAATTTTCCGGAACTCATCGCGCATGTCCACAATAATCTGCCGTCGCTTTTGAGTGCAGCCGACCTGGAGCAGAAAATCCAACCACTTCTGGCGCCTGACAAAATTCGGGAGGCCATGGCGCAAAACCGTCAGAACCTGGAACAGCTGGAAGGAATTGGCCGCAGTGAAATGATCGCTAAAGATCCATTGGGTTTCTCCGGCATTATTCTGGGACAGATGTCTGCTTTGCTTCCGGCTAACAAAGCACAGTTTTATTCGGGGCAGCTTCTTTCCGCTGATGGCCGGCACGTGCTGATTATTGCCCGGATATCCGGATCGGGGACAGATACGGCAAAGGCCGCCCGAATTGAAAAGCTTCTCGAAGACTGCCGGCAGGAATTGAAGATGAATGCGGATTTAAAAGATCAATATATCCTGACCTCTGTGGGCGCATATCGAGCGGCGCTGGATAACGAAACTGTCGCTAAACGTGATACGAGGCTGGCGATCCTTCTGACGACGCTGGGGATCGCGCTCCTGCTCATTTTTGCTTTTCCCCGTCCGCTCATCGGCCTTTTGGCGCTCCTGCCTTCAACCGTGGGGGCGATTGCTGCTCTGTTTGTCTGCTCATTTCTGTTTACGTCCATGTCCATGCTGGCGGTAGGTTTCGGGGGTGCCATCATGGCTTTCACCGTTGATCTGGGGATCACCTACCTGCTGTTTCTGGATCAGCCCTATGCCACTCACGGGAAGCAGGTGGCGAGGGAGGTGTGGTCAGCGGAGTTGCTGGGGGTGCTGACGACCGTTGGCGCGTTCCTGTTACTTTTGATGAGCGACTTTAAGATTCTGGCTGAAATTGGTGTTTTTTCCGCGCTGGGCGTGACGTTTGCTTTTGCTTTCGTCCATTTTGTTTTCCCGAAGATATTTCCGGCCATGCCGCCCGCCAAACGCCGGACCAACCGTTTTCTGATGAATGCTCTGGTAAAAGTTGCCGCTCCCGCGAAATGGAAATTAGCCACCGCGATCATTTTCAGCTTGACGATGCTGTTTTTTGCCAAACCGGTTTTTAATGTCGATCTGCAGGCCATGAATTCCGTGAGTCCCGATACGATCAAGTCCGAACAAAAATTACAGGAGACCTGGGGCAATCTTTCCGGCAAATGCTATGTTTTACTGGAATCATCAAACCTTAAAGAATTGCAGAAAAAAAATGAGCAGTTAAAGACATTGCTGGCCGCTGATGTGCAGGAAGAAAAACTTGCCCCGACGTTTTTGCCCACTGTTTTGTTCCCGTCTCAGCTTTTGGCACAAAACAATTTTGCGGCATGGCGCAGTTTCTGGAATGAAGAACGCGTGATTGCATTGAAGCGAAACCTGGAGGCAGCGGCGCTTGCGAATGGCTTCACCCCGGATGCTTTTGAACCCTTCTGGCAGATCATCCAGCAAGACTCCCCGGGAGCATTCGAGATACCCGAGAAGCATTTTGAAATGCTGGGTATTGCCAAAACGTCTGAAGGCTATACACAATTAAGCCTGCTTTCGGCCGGGAAAAACTACAACGCCGAAGATTTTTTTGTCAAGCTTTCTGTTACGGGGCTGGCCAAACTTTTTGATGCGGATTTATTCAACAAGAGATTGGGAGAGTTTCTGAAAAAAATATTCCTGGAGATTGCCTTCATTGTGAGCATTGGCCTGGTTACGGTAATATTTCTTTTTTTCCTGGACTGGCGCCTGTCTCTTTCCGTGCTGGCGCCTGTTTTTTTCGCGCTTTGCGCCACACTGGGTACGTTGAAGATCATCGGCCACCCGCTGGATATTCCGGGCATCATGTTGTGGATTGTCATCATGGGGATGGGCATTGACTACGCTATTTATTATGTCTGCACGTACCAGCGCCATCCCGATGAAAATTCGCCGGCATTGAGGACAATAAAACTTTCCATCTTTCTTTCCGCCGCTACGACGTTTATCGGTTTCGGCGTGCTGGCCCTGGCCAAGCATTCACTCTTGCGCAGTATTGGTCTGGTTTCTTTATTGGGCATTGGTTATTCTTTAATTGGCGCTTACCTGATTTTGCCGACGTTGATGCAAAAGACATTTGCACCGTATCCGTTTCCGGCGGGTGATTTTAAGGCGTGCTCTCGTGAGCATTTGCGCCGGACGATGTTGCGCTACCGGCATTTGCCCGGCTATCCGCGGATTTTTGCCCGGTTTAAAATGATGATGGATCCTATGTTTCAGGAATTGGATCAATATGTGCAAAATCCCCGCCGAATTATTGATATCGGTTGCGGCTACGGCATCCCGGCCACCTGGCTACTGGAAATTTATCCGCAGACTAAAGTGTTTGGACTGGAGCCGGACGAAGAAAGAGTGCTGATTGCCAACCGTGCTATCGGTCAGCGCGGGTTTGTGCAGGCAGGTTTGGCGCCGGACCTGCCTTCTGTGGACGGCAGTGTCGATTATGTTACCATGCTAGATATGCTTCATTACATCAATGATGACGAATTGCGTTTAGTGTTGAGGCGGATCTATGAGAAACTGGAAGCGGGTGGAACACTCGTGATTCGCGCAACTGTTCCGTCGGATCAAAAAGTTCCCTGGAAGCGCTGGATCGAAACGATACGATTAAAATTCACAAACACAAAATACCTCTTCCGCCAGGAAAAAGAAATTGCCGGGCTGATGTTCAGAGCCGGATTTGCTGTTGATGTTCAGGCTTCAAAAGCCAGCGGCGTGGAAGAAAAATGGTTTGTGGGAAAAAAGCATGGCACCTGAAACGATTATTTCTCTTTCAGATATTCCGGGTATAATCTTTTTGCGCATTCCGGGCAAAGTCCGTGACTGAATTCCGCTTCGGAGTGATCCTGGATATAGGATTCGATCTGATTCCAGTAACCCTGGTCATCCCGGATTTTTTTACATGAAGAACATATTGGAAGCAAACCGCTTAACATTTTGATTTCCGACATCGCCTGCTGAAGTTCTTTAATCAGCTTTTCCCGCTCTTCTTCAAACTGCTTGCGTTCAATGACTCTTCCCAGGCGTTCTGCGACTGCTTTTGTAAGGGCGCGCTCTTCTTCCGGGAAAAATCCTTCTTCACGGTCAGCCATTATGTCCGGATAGCAGACATCCACCGCACCGATCGGCTTTTCATGTACCATTAATTTTGACGATATTTTCCATTCTGTTTCCCGGTAATTATCGGTTTTGAATACCTGATCTTTGAAAATAATTCTTGCGCAGGCAGATTCGGGATACAAAAAACCAGAGGGTAACTGATTGACCACATCCTGGAACAGGTCCTGTAATGAATTGCTGTTTTCAATCAGGTCCGCAATGGAATAAAGGCAATTCAACTCCTTGATACGTTCGAGAAGATCCTTTTCAGCCTTTTTGCGCAGGTTGATGTTGGTCAGCCCGCCATACAGGTACAGGCAGCCCGGATTTTCCGGTTTCAGGGCACATTCCGCATGAGAAGCAATCCATAGGATCTCCCCGTCTTTCCGGCGGATTCTGAGTTCACATGTTCCCTTCGTTCCCCGGGTAAGACCGACAACGTTCTGTTCAAAAAGTGGCAAATCCTCTTCAACTACCAGGAAACGCCAGCATTTCTGAGACATGATTTCTTCAAGGGTGTATCCGCTTATTTCTTCTACGGCTCCGGTCATCCAATCAATCGAAAAAACACCTTCCTTGTCTGTCCTGCAAGAATAGACAACATCGGAAATGACAGACGATGTCCGCCGGTACCGCTCCTCACTGTCCCGCAGTTTCTCTTCGGCCTGTTTCTTTTCTGTAACATCGCGGGAAACGCCGTAAATACTGTTCAATACACCGTGTTCATCCCGAATTGCACTGACAATGGATTCCAGCCATCGGGTTGTACCGTCTTTATGGTAGTATTCCAGTACGAGAGTTACCTTTCTGTCAGATTTGCTCTGCCCGTGTTTCTCGAGAAATTGTTCTCTGGCCAGGGTTTCTGTGGCGATCGACAGGGAATCCGGCGCTAGCTGTTCCTGAACACTCTGCTGTATCCGTTCCTCCGGGGTGTAACCGAGAACGGCTTCTATGGACGGGGTGACATAGATGGTTTTCAAGTCCAAATCCATGATCCATAAAATATCGTTCATATTTTCGGCAAGGAACTTGAATTTTTCTCCGGTTTCTTTTTGCTTTT
>CAZXIP010000177.1:0-4471 GCA_964640755.1 uncultured Smithella sp.
CCGGCCATAATATTGCAGCTGTCGCCGACCTGTCCCCTGAGCATTTAAAAAGAGCGAAAACCTTCATTGGCGCCCCGGGCTTTCCAAACCCCGCCAAGGCGGCGGCTCTGGCAGACTGCATGTTGATTACCACACCGGACGACCGCATTCAATCGGTCTGCACCGGGATTGTAGCCGCATCTTCCGTCCGCGGGAAAAAAGTATTTCACATGAGCGGCGCGGGAGGCCTGGATCTTCTGGATTCAGCTTACCGTGCCGGGGCCGCCGTTGCCAGCATTCACCCTCTGCAGAGCTTTTCTTCCATCGAAAGCGCGATCGAGAATATTCCCGGCAGCTACTTCGGTGTGACGGCCTCCAAAGGAGCAAAGAAACTCTCGTCGGGGATTGTGCGTGATTTAAGGGGAATCCCTCTTTACATCAAACCGGATCAGAAGCCTCTTTATCATGCGGCGGCCTGCATTGCATCGAACTACCTTGTTTCCCTGATGAGTGTCGTCGAAGCGATTTATTTGTCTATCGGTTTTTCTGAAAAAGACGCCCGTAAGGCCTATTTGCCGCTGGTCTATGGCAGTCTGAAGAATATTGAAAAACAGGGTTGTAAAAACGCTCTGACGGGGCCCATTGCCCGCGGCGACTACGGAACGGTTCAAAAACACATTGAAGCCATGGTCCGCCACCTTCCCGACCACTCGTCCTTGTATGCGAACATGGGAATGACGGCGGTAAAACTTGCGCGTCAGAAAGGCACCCTGAATGCCGCGCAGGCAAAAATCATTACAGACCTTTTGAAGGGAGTTCAACATGAGTACGCAAAATAAAATCAGCCGGAAAACCATCCTTGACATTAAAAAAATGAAAAAGCAGGGAGAAAAAATAGCCATGCTGACAGCCTACGATTTCGGAATGGCCTCAATCCTGGATGACAGCGACGTTGACATCCTTCTGATCGGTGATTCGCTGGGCATGGTCGTCCTGGGCTATGACTCGACACTTCCCGTCACCATGGAAGACATGATACGTCATACACAGGCGGTCGTCCGCGGTTCCAGCAAAGCCCTGGTGGTCACCGACATGCCGTTTTTGTCCTACCAGGTATCGCAGGAAACGGCCATCGCCAATGCGGGACGCTTTCTGAAAGAAGCCGACGCCCAGGCTGTCAAACTGGAAGGCGGCCGTGAATACGCAGACCTCGTTCATAAAATGACATACGCGGGAATACCCGTCATGGGGCATCTGGGTCTGACACCGCAATCGGTCCACCAGATGGGCGGATATAAAGTTCAGGGCAAAAATGATGAAGCCGCCGAAAAAATCATGCAGGACGCAAAAATTCTGGAAGAGGCCGGCGCCTTCTCTCTGGTGCTGGAATGTGTGCCGGAAAAACTGGCGGCAGATATTACCGCAGCTCTTTCCATCCCTACCATCGGCATTGGTGCTGGCGTTCAATGTGACGGACAGGTTCTTGTGGTGAACGACATGCTGGGCATCTATGATAGGATGACGCCCAAATTTGTCAAAAAATACGCCAATCTGAACCTGGAAATCAGGAAAGCGGTCAAGAGCTATGTCCAGGAGGTGAAAACAAACGCTTTCCCGGATGAAGAACATAGTTTTAAATAGGCTCTCAGGCAGAACTATCAGATATGAGCCATGACCTACGAGCTAAGAGCTATGAGCTATGAACTATAAGTACCGGTGTCGGTAAACTGTTTTAACATGCGAGTGTAAGTGCTAAGCAGGATGTCCGGGTCAACAAAATAATCCGGTCTGAGATCAAAATGGCTTTTCACCAGTTGCCTTGCCACCTGCTCGACACTGCTTTCCTGACGCAGCGCCAGAAGCAGCCTGTCAATCATCTGGTCCGCTGCGGCCTTGCTTCTTGCGATATAGTGTTTTGCTTCATCCCCGGAAACGTATCCATAATGATCTGCGCACAGTATTTCGATATCCAGCCCGGATAGTTTGTCCAGACTTTGTAGATACTGTCGGAAGCTTGACCCGGCAGCGATGACGAATTCATCACGATAGGGAATGGCAGCCGCGTCCGACGGAAACAGGGCCTTCAACTGTGGAACGTAAGCGGAAATTGAACAGGAGGAATGACCCGGTGTTTCATGGATTTCGATATGCCTGTTTCCCAGGTCGATTCGACTGCCCTCACCCAGATCGTCTCCCTGAACGTCGTATCGCCACTGCCAGTCCAGCAAAGACAGGTCGTCTGTGTTGCCCCGTACTCTATGGCATACCTTCATCGTATAGTCGTTAATGATGGAAACCGCTTTGGGGCTGTTCAGAACCTGCCATCCGCGGACTGAAGCGTAAATTGTCACATGCGGCCATTTTCTTTTTAAAAAGGGCACAATGCCGACATGATCAAAATGTGAATGCAGAATAATGATGTGTTCTATTTTATTTGCGGATATGCCAAAGTCATTAATCTGCCGGAGCAAATCCGGCAGGATATAGCTCATGCCAGCGCTGATCAGGGCTGACGACTGACTTCCCTCCAGCAGATAGACACAGGATTCTTTTGTGCCCAACAGCCAGAGTCCTTCATCAATCTGCCCTGGATTACTGCTTCTCATTTTCTTTGTAATATGTGATGACCGCTTTTTTACGCAGCCGATCCGTCATTTGAGAAAACATCTCAGCCTGTTTCTGCTGTTCGAGATGACGCGCTATTTTATCTTTGACCTCGTCAAGACCGACCGTTTTACCGGGATTGTGGCCCAGAACCTGGATGACGTGATGGCCGAACTCCGTGGACACAACCGGACCGATTTTGTCTTTTTCCTGAGAAAAAGCCGCGTCTTCAAATGGCTTGATCGTCTGGCCTTTCTTGATTTCGCCCAGATCGCCGCCGTTTTCCTTGCTGGGACAGTCGGAATTGTTTCTGGCAACTTCTGCAAAATCCGCCCCCTCCACAACCTGTTTGCGCAGATTTTCTATTCTGGCCTTCTTCTCCGCTTTTGTTTTTTCATCATCTTTGGGATCAATCGCAACGAGAATATGACGGACATGGACCGTTTCGGGCGCTGTAAACTTATCCTTGTTTTCCGAGTAGAACGCACGGATTTCTTTATCCGTGGGCTTTCCCTTGTTGCCGGCCTCCAGGTCAACCAGTTTTTTTATCTTGATGCCCAGCACGATTTCTTCTTTTGAGATCTTGTTCTCCCTTAAGAAATCCTCAACTTTTTTATCGGGCGGCAGGTTTGTCCTGAATACATCGATGGCCGTCTGAATTTCCTTGTCCGTGACAACTATTTTCCTGTTATTCACTTCGTTGATCAGAACCGTGCGCAGGATAAACTCGTCAATCAGCTGCTTTTTCAACCCTTCCTCTACTTCTTTCTTCTTACCCGCAGGAATCTTTTCTTTCAGGATATTCAGTTTTTCTTTGACCATTTTTGCCAGATCATCTTTTTTTAAGGCAATCCCGTCAACAACCAGGATGACATCTTTGGAAACGGCTGCACCGGGAGCAACGAGATATGGCGAAATCGCCTCCTGGTTTTCAAGAGCGGGAGTGGGAGCTTCCTGCTTTGTTTGAGCCGGCTGCTGAGGAGCCGCCTTTTCAGCATCATCTTTCTTGCCGCAGCCCGTTGTCACACCCAGCACAATAGCCAACAATATCACCAGGACATGTTTCTTGAATATTTTATCCATGAATCTTCTCCCGCAAATTATTGTCAAACATAAATATGGATTGAGCTATATGCAAAAGCATCCCGGCAAGTCAAGCAGATTATCCTTACCTGTATGCGTTTCGGTGATCACGTTTGAGCGCGAAGATAGCTCAGGATGTATACAGCATCTTCTGTTTTTTGAATATCTCCCGCAGACAGAGAGCCGGAATATTTCATACCGGACAGATCCAGAATATCTTTTAATGCGAACATCATGCTGACTTTCGGATAAAATTCTCCGGTCAAATAATTGACCAGCTTCAGTGTTTCAAAACCGTCAAACCACCCGTGAAACTGCCTTTCACAGGTCTTCTGATCCTTCACATTGCCGCGGATCTTCGGCCAGACCGACAGGAAACCGCGCAGAATTAAAAAAGATTCCAGACCCGGATCAATGTCCCGTGCCATTTCAAGAATCCGGTCTGCTGACAAACTGAAAGATTGCCTCATCAGGTCGAGCCAATTTTTCAAGATAGTGAACACTCGCGGATCATAAAGATCATATCCGGAATTCTCATCCCGCGATATTTTTTCAACCGCCGCCCCCGTGCCAAAGGGAACCCTCGTGGAAATGCGCGCGGACGGATAGACTACAGTTTCTTGAATCCGGCGGATTGGACCGATTTTTGCCAGCTTGTTGAGAAAATAAAAATCTTCTCCCGCTTCACGGCGGTTCATTCCCCGCACGGCAAGGTAAGCGTCAGCCTTCGTTACAATCGTCGAACCGATCGAATGAAAGGCATAGGGTGACCGGGCATACCGCAGACCCAGCACCCAGTAGCGCA